>JAXDMH010000271.1:0-3903 GCA_034666225.1 Myxococcales bacterium | reverse complement strand
GCGATCTGGTGGCGAAAGGCAAGACCCGCCGCCGCAAATGGCCCGGCCCCACCGGCACCCCTGTGACCGGACGCCTGGTTCTGGATCTGTCGGCACCGCGCGATGCCGGCGCCGCTCGCCTGGACCTCAGCGGCGACAGCGCCTAGTACCTCGCCACAGTGAATTTGAAAGGTTGGTTTTCGCTCGATCTAGTCCGGAACAAAGAGCGGACCGCAGGGTGATGTCGCGCTGGACCGCCCTCGCTTTCAACGCAGCGTTGCCGCGGCATCACCCTGCGGTCCGCTCTTATTCCGGAACTAACAGAGCGCAAGGAGAAACCAACCATTCACCATCCCTGCGATGGAGTACTAGTTCGCCTGCGCGCGCCCACGTCAGCGAACGCAGCGCACCCGGTGCGGTGATTCTGTCGGGCTGTTGTAAGCCACGCCATTGTGGAAGCTGACGAACCAGGCAAACCCGGGTTGCCCGGCCAGCGGCGTCGAGGCCCAGAATGATTCGCTGGGGGTGTCGGGAAACGCCGCTTGGTCGATGGCCGGGTCGGCGCGCGATTCGTCGATCAGCGTCTGCAGTTCTTTGACGTCGGGCAGCCGCCAGGACCCGACGTCGCTGGGCGCAGACGCGCAGGCGGCGGCCGCCTCCGACCACGTTCGCGAAGTGGGATCGGGCGCGCGCTGCCAGGTCAGGCCGGTGGCGACGTCGAAGACGGTGCCGTCATCGCGCACCACTGTCCGCTCCGCCGGTGCAGGCGGCGCTGACGCCTGATCAGACCGCACGCAGCGCACCCGGTAAGGAGTCGCCTGGTCCATGTGGTGGGTGTCGCCGTCGAAGAACGCCACGTACCAGGCCGCGACCGGATCGTCGGCGGCCGCTGACGAGGTCCAGAACCATTCGCCGGGCGTGTCGGGAAACGCCGCGGGATCGATGGCCGGCGACGGCCGGGTGACGTCCACCAGCGATACCAGCTCGATGCGCGTGGGCAGGCGCCAGTCGTCGTGGCCGGCCAGCGCCAGGCAGGCGCAGCGCGCGCCCGCCTCGACCCAGGTGAAGCTGTCGGCGGCGACGTCCCGCTCCCAGATCAGCTGCGTGACCCGATCGACGACGACGCCGGGCGTGCTGACGTCATAGTCCGCCGTACCCGCCACCGGCATGGCCCAGGTCGCCCAGCGGCTGGGCGGCTCCTTCATGACGCAGGCGCCGGCAGCGTCGACGTCGCCGGGCTCACCACCGTCGACCGCCGTCTCAGCGCCTGCCTCGGGATCGGCGTACGCGTCGACATCGGCGATGCCCTGACGGTCGACCCGACAGGCACCCAGCAGCAGCAGCACAACCGGCGCCAGCCACGCGCCGGCCGCTCGACCCCGCACGCTAGGGCGCCGGCGCCGCCGGGCAGGGAATCTCCTGGCTGCCAAAGGCCAGGTCATCGATCCACATGTCGACAGGGATGGACGACTGCTGAAAATTGATCCAGCCGATGTCGATGGAGCTCCAGGTGGTGGCCTTCCATTTCGTCACGGGAATGCCGGGCGCCGCGCGCACGCCGTCGACCTTGACGTCCAGATAGTTCGCCGTTCCCTTGAACTCCCATTGGATGCAGGCCCATTTTCCCTCGGGCCATTTGGTCTTGGTATCGACCGAATCGTCGCCCGGCTGATAGACCGGCATGAAATTACCGTACATGCTGCCCAGCGTGTACTCGGTGCCGCCCGCTTTCGCCGTCGACAGATCCCAGTGGATGCCGTTCGACGTCGAGCAGCACCCCGGCACCGCGGTCATGTAGACCATGGCCCGCGCAAAGATGTCGCCGGCCAGCGCCGGGAACAGCGGCGCGCCCTGGAATTTCAGCTGGGCCGCCGTGTCGGGTTTCGGGTTGGGCAGCATGATGTGCAACGCCTGCTTGCCGCTGAAGGCCTTCGTCGAATCGACGACCACGCTGCCGGTCACCGTGAAGGTGCCGGTCGGTTTTTGACCGGCGGTCTGCTTGTCGAAGTCTTCGCAGAACGTCGCCTTCAGGTCCGGGCTGCAGCCCGCCGAGGCGGCCGGCGCGTCGCTGCTGCCGCCGCCATCGCCCGGTGGCTTGGCGCCGCCGCTGCCGCCACCGTCGGTGTTGCCGGTCTTGCCGCCCGAGCCGGCGATGGCACCGCCGCTGCCGCTGTCGCCACCGCTGCCCGCGGACGCGCCGCCGCTGCCCGAACCTCCGCCCGAACCGCTGCTGCTGCCGCCCGTCCCCGACGCCGACGAACCGCCGCTGCCGCTGCCCGACAATCCACCGCTGCCCGCGGAGGCGCCGCCGCTGCCGGTCCCGTTGCCGGACGGCGACTCCGCCGCGCAACCAACGACGCCCGCGCCCCACAGACACAACAGCAGCGCGGTGCGGTTCATTGCAGCATCTCTCCGGCAGCCGGCGACCGATAGCGGAACGAGCGCGACACCGCCACGCCCACCATGGCGTCGACAATCGAGTTGCCCTTCTTGAAGGCGGCGGCGACAGCGTTGATTGACGCCTGGTCACCGTCGGTCTCGGCCCGTTTGAAGGCAAAGCGGAACCACTGCATCGAGAAGCAATCCGCGACGGCGAGGCTGCTGGCCAGGGCCTGGCTCAGCTCGATGGCGTTGTTGAACGACTGCTTCTTGCCGTCCAGCTCGATCGAGCTGTGAGCGTCGACGACGCCGCCGTTGTCCATGGTGCGGAACTTGCCGATGCCATCGTAGTTCTCGAAGAAGAACCCCAGCGGGTCCATGATGCTGTGACACGCCGTCGAGCAGGGATTCATGTCGTGGTCTTCAAAGCGCTGGCGCGTGGTGCGGCCGGCCGCCATCGATGCCGGTACCACCGGCGGAATCACGTTCGGTGGCGGTGGCAACACGCCGCACAGGAATCGTTCGTAGACGCGCCGTCCGCGCTTGACCGGGTGCGAGCCGTCCGTGGCGCCCGTGACCGTCAGGAAGCTGGCCCGGGTCAGCAGGCCCGTTCGCTGGCCAGCGTTCAACGTCGTCGGCGTCGTGGCCGTGCCGCGCACGCCGGTGACGCCGTAGACCCCGGCCAGCGACTGATTCACCAGCGACGAACCGACCGTCAACAGCGACGACAGCTTCTGGTCGCCCTTCATCACGGTGGTCACCAGGTCGTGCGTCTCGGCGGTCATGGCCGCTTTCAGATCGTCGTTGAACTCCGGATAGACCGCCGGATCCTTGGGGCGGTCGGCCACCGTATCCAGGTTCAGCCACTCGTCGACGAACGTGGCCACCGTCGCCGCGCCCTTGGGATCGGCCAGCATGCGCCGGGCCTGCGCCTCCAGCTCGGCCGGCGTGCCCAGCTTGTTCGTCGCCGCCGCGTCGAACAGCGCCTGGTCAGGCATCGAGTTGTAAATGAAGTACGAAAGGCGCGAGGCGTTCTCGTACGGGTTCAGCCGAACGACCTTGCCCTCGACCGTCGGCGCGCCGTTGCCCAGCTCCCAGTGATAAAGGAACTCCGGCGAGCTGAGCATCCCTTCCACCAGCAGGCCAATGGCACCCGCATAGGTGAGGGCCAGCGTGGTGCGCCCGGTGGTGTACAGCGCCGTCAGCCGATCACCCTCGTCGCTGGCCAGTGGGCGGCGATAGGCGCGCAGGCCGAACGTGGCGATGAAGCTCTTGGCGCAGGCGTCCTCTGCCATGCCGGTGGGGCACGGGGCCAGTGTCGCCGCTTTCGTCTCGGCGGTCTTGCCCATGGCCAGCGCGGCGTCTTTCAACGTGTCGACGTCCTGCATCGACACCAGGCCGGCGCGCGGGTACAGGAACTCTGGATCGCGATCCAGCGGGAAGGCGTTCGCGGGGTTGCTGGTGTCGCCCAGCAGGTCGCGCATGGTGTTGTTGAATTCCACCCGCGTCATCCGGCGCAGGGGCATGGGACCGGCGGCGTTGGGA
>JAXDMH010000270.1:0-7469 GCA_034666225.1 Myxococcales bacterium | reverse complement strand
GAATTTGGCGTCGGCCGCCTCGGGCATCGCCGGATCATCGAAATAGGCGATGTCGACGTCAACGAACGGCTCTTCGCCGAAATCCGCCTTGAACAGCGCCTTCATCTTGGTGATCAGCGCGGCGGCCTTGGTGCGCGGCTCCAGCGTGCCCGAGTTGTAGAAGTAGATGAAGGGACGGCCGGCGAATCGATACCAGTGCTGCTTGTCGACCTGGGAAAAGAATGGCTTCCACTTGGCCTCGTAGATGGTCTTGGCGGCCTTGTCGGTGTCGCGAAGATCCGGCTTCTGCTTCCAGAAGTCGCCGAAATACGGCTCGCCCCAGGTCCAGGCGTCGTCAAAGAGGGCGATCTTGACCGGCGACTCCAGCGTCTTCAGCGCGTCGCTGAGCGGTTTCAGCTTGCCATTCTCGATGTCGGGGCCGTAGGTGTTCAGCATCAGGAAGTCGATGCCGGCGTACTTGGCGTCCATCAACTCGCGCCGCCAGAACCCTGGCTGCGACGGGTGATAGACCGCCTTCTGGCCCGGCTTCATCCCGTAAAGCGAGCTGGGTCCGTCCATGCCGGGCGCGTGGGTGTTGGCCCAGTCCATGTCGCAGTTCACCTTGCCCGGACAATCGAAGAAGAACATGAACACGGCGCCCACGTCGCGTTTGCTGTGCCGTTCGGGCGCGCCCGTCAGCTCTTCCTGGGCCACCCACGGATCGGAGTAGGACAGCTTGCACTCGCGTTTGTTGTCGGCGCACAGCGTGCGAACCACGTCGATGCGCCGCACATAGTACTCGTCGCGCATGCGCTGGGCCCAGGTGGCGACCAGCGCGTCGGGTGGCGGTTGGCCAGTGATCTGACAGTGGGCGGCGTGGACGAAGGTCTCGGGCGTGTTGCCCAGGTTGACGTCGACCACCTCGGCGCGGGCGCAGGGACCGGCAAAGTCGGGCTTCAGCTTGAAGGGCCCGTACGTGGGGCCTTCGTCCTGTTGCTTTTGCACCGTTGTCGCCGGCGCGTTCAGCGTCGGCATGCGAATGCAGCCAAGGCCAAGGGTGGGAAGGCCAGCGCCCAGGATCAGGATCGTCGCGATTGATGGTCCCGAAAGGCGCGCGCAAAAGAGATGATTGCTACGAGTCATTGGAGGAGGGAGGGGGAAGGATGCATCGATCCTTCGTTCCGTTCATCAATCTTTTGCCTGCCAGACTGATCCAAGTCAAAACAAATTCAGCGCAACGCTGAGAACTGAATGAAACAATGACACTCGGTAAACATCTATTCTTGACCATGCTTTGTCTTGACCATGCTTTATTGCGAATGATGAAGTGGAAAGTGCAAGTGCAGATGGACGATGAGCGCTGCGCCGGTTGCACGCAAATCAAGCGGTTCCAAGGAGGCACGTGAGCAAGATTTCTCCCTGCTGGATTCTGATCGCGGCCGTTCCGGCCTGTCTTTATCCCCCGGCGACGGTGGTGCAGAACGCCCGCGCCCAGGCGAACGTGGTCAAGGTCGAGGCGCCCAAGAACCCCGGCGACGAGCCGGCGCCGGCCAAACCGACCGACGAATTGATCTCGGATGGCTCGTCGCCCACGGTGATGAATCTGCATCCCGGCGGGGGCTGGTTCATCTTTCACGACCCGACACCGAACGGAACCATGACCCCGCCCACCACCGGGGACTTCACCTCGGCGATGAAGGACGGCGTCATTCGCACCACCGGCCGTGGATTCATCGACTGGGGCGGGGGAATCGGATTCAATTTTCAGGGTGCCGGCGCGCTGACCGCCATCGACGCCTCGGAGTGGAAGGGCATCTCGTTCAAGGCCTGGGGCAACACGCCCATGCACGTCGGTCTGGCCACCAAGGCGACGATGCCGGAGTTCAACCAGTGCAAGAAATGCTTCGACCATTTTGCGGTGGACATCTATCTGACCACCAAACCGACGCTGTACACCTTCACCTGGGATCAGCTGAGGCCGGCCGGATGGGGCGCGCCCAAGGCGAAGTTCGACGCAACGACCGTCATCGGGCTGAACTTCACGTCCAAGGGCGCTATGCCCTGGGACTTCACTGTGGACGATCTGAAGTTCATTAAATAAGACGACGAGCCGCCGTTGAGACGGCGCCGACGTCTTTGCGACAGTGGTGACGAGCGCGGCGCGCGGGTTGCGTCGGCGCAGCGGCCTGTCCGCCGCCTTGGGCGCTGACCAAAAATCTCTTGACGGGCGAACGGCCGTCGGGCGACATTGCCAAACGTGAAATTGAAAGTGATAGTCAACTTCAGCGTGTCGCGTCGAAAAGGCGGGCCGATCGCCCTGGGCTTTTGCCTGGCTGCCCTGGCCGTCCTCCCTGCCGGCGAGGCCCATGCCGATCGCCGCGCCTATGCCGAGACCTATGAGGCCGTCACCGCCCCCAAAGGCGAGCTGGACGTCGAGATGTGGAGCACCTATGCCCGCGACGGTGAGGTGATGAACGGCCCCACCACCAAGGGTTTTCGCAACATGCTGGAGCTGGAGTACGGCCTCACCGACCGCTGGGACGTGGCGCTTTACAACCTTCTGGACGTCGACACCGGCGACAGCGGCCAGACCGGTTATGCCGGCCTGAAGCTTGAGACCCGCTATCGGCTGCTGCCGGCCGGGCAATGGATCGTCGATCCCATCATCTACTTTGAATATCAATTCCTGCGCTTCGGCGACGCCGCCCACAAGCTGGAGGTGAAGCTGATCCTGGCCAAGGACGTCGGGCCCTGGAACTTTGCCCTGAACGTCGCCGCCGAGATCGAGCGGCTGAGAGAAGGCGGCCACTACGTGCCGGAGACCGAGTACGCCTTTGGTATCAGCCGCGAGCTCTTCGGGCCGTCGCTGAAGCTGGGCGTGGAGATCTTCGGCAAGGCAGAGAAGCCGCCCGAGGAACCGACCGAAGTCTTCTTCTGGACCGGCCCGGCATTGTCCTGGGCGGCTGGCGTTCACCAGGGCCCGCTGCACGGGCTGTGGGCCACCGTGGGCGCCGGCCGCGGCCTGACCTCACACTCCGAATCGTGGTACGGCCGGGCGATCGTCGGACTGCAGTTCTAACGCTAATACCCGTCGCAGGGATTTTTCAGGGTTGGTTTCCGCTCAGTCTCGTCCGGAACAAAGAGCGGACCGCAGGGTGATGCCGCGCTGGACGGCATTCGCTTTCAACCCAGCGCTTGCCGCGGCATCACCCGAGGACCGCATGGCGCGGCGGAATCGGTTCGATCACGACGGACCGCCGACCCGCGCCGCGCACCGCCGACCTCGCGCTCTGGAGCTTCTCGCGCCGGTGCTCCCCGGTTGGCGCGGATCGCAGGTCCGTACTCGGCGAGGGCTCTGGGCCGCGCCATGCGGTCCTCGGGTGATGCCGCGCGAGAGGTCGCCCGTTGACGGATGCGACCGGCGCGGCATCACCCTGCGGTCCGCTCTTGTTCCCGAGCTAACAGAGCGCAAGGAGAAACCAACCCTTCAAAATCCCTGCGACGTGCCAGGCATTCTCTAGGTCAGGATCGACGAATCGTCGGCCTTGTAGTCGCGACCGTCGCCCACCTTGGCCATGCCATAGGCCTTGCCCAGCGAGCTGTAAAGCTCGATGGCCTTGATGCGGTCGTTTGAATTGAGGCCCATCTTGAAGCGCCCGTTGCCGCCGGCGATGCCGTGGAACATGCGCGTGACGTCGTGGTTGGTGCCGACCTCGCTGCCGACCAGCACCAAGGTGTTGTCCAGGACCGTCTTGCCGTTGGGGCCCAGAAAATCCTTCGCGTCCATCTTGGTCAAAACCTGGGCCAGATTCCGGTGGCAGAAGAAGTTGTGGGCGGTGCCGATCTTGACGATGCCGGCGTTGTTGGCGTTCCACATGTGATAGGTGGCGTGGACGTTGCCGTTGAACACGTAATTGGCGTCGTCGGGATAGGCCCCCGGGCCGGTGAAGTAGGTGTGGCCGCCGCCCGAATCGAAGGACAGGTTGCCGAACCGATAGTAATCGGACTGCAGACCGGCGACGAAGAGGTCGGCCATGATCTGGTAGGCGGTCTCAAAGTCCTTGGGGCTGACCCGGTAGACGTTGGCCGGATCGCCGCAGCTGCTACCGTCGATCTTGTACTTGAGATTGGGAGGCATGGGACGGGTGACGTTGATCGTCTTCGGCGGCTGTCCCACGCCGCCGTAAACGGCCTGCTCCAGCTGGCGCACGCGGTCCAGGTGGTTCTTCAGCACGGCGATGTCTCGCGCCGGCAGGGGAGAGCCGGCACCCGTGTACTTCTGATAGGCGGGGACCAGGTAATCGATGATCGATCGCGAGGCGCGCGCCTTGGGATCTTGCATGATGGGCGCCGGCATCTTGCCGAACACGTTGTCGAAAAAATCCACGGGCGAGGCGAGATCCTCAAAGTCGGCGGCGTTCTTGCCCTGGGCGTCGTAGATGCGCTGGTACTGATAGTTGATGCCGCGGCGAAAATAGATGCCGCAGTCCATGACCTTGAACAGCGTCGGCGATCCCTGCGGGTACGCCTGCTTCATGATCGCCCACTGCATGGACGGTCCTTGCGGCACCACGTTGAACCCGGCGGCGATGTTGGTTCGAAAGCCGCTGAACAGGTACGGCTGGCCATAGTGGTGCTGCGCCACCGCCGGCTGGTCGGCGGCGGCGGACATGTCGATGTTGGTGTAGATCGAAACCTTCTTGGCGTCGACCAGCGGCTGGTAATAACGAAGGCTGCCGGCATAGCCGCGGTTTAGAACGACGTCAGGCGTGCCCAGGCCGTGCATCAGGCTGACCACGCTGACCGGCGCGTCGGCCGGCGCGCCGAAGACGCTCTTCTCCAGCATGCAATCCAGAAACGGCAACCCGATGGCGATGCCGCCCGCTTTCAGGCAGGCCCGTCGACTGAGAACGTGGCGATATTTCATGAGCCGTTCTTCCTATCTGGTGGTGAAGATCTTCTGGCGAATCAGGGCTTTCATCAGCGACGGGAACGTCACGTCCGGATTCAACTTCGTCGCCTCGGCAAGAACTGTCTGCACCAGCTCGGGCGGGTACTCGGTGTGCTGCAGACCGTAACGAATCACCTGATCGGTGATGCAGCGGTGGAACTGCGTGCTGCCCGCCAGCTTGGGGAGAAAATCCGCGTATCCATTGAAGGGGATGTCGCCCAGCCCCGTGGTGATGGGGCCGTTGTCCTTCAGGGTGGGGTCGGTCTTGAAGGTCCCATCGCCGCCCCACTTGTTGAAGGCAAACGAGAACGATTCGAACTGGGCGTGGCAGCCCTTGCAACGGTTGTCGGCCATGCGCGCCTCGCCGATGTCGCGCTGGGTGGGGTTGGGGGGCAAAAGGGCGCTGAGATCAGTCTGTTGAATGCCGGGCGGTGGGGGCGGCGTGGGCGGCACGCACATCATCTGATTGGCGATGAAAGAGCCCCGGCTGACCGTCGAGCCAAAGACCGAGTTGCTCATGGCCATCAGCGCGGCCGGGTGGGTGAGCAGGCCCAAGAAGGGATAGCTGGGGTTGGCCTTGACGGTCGTCGCTTTGGACGGCGCGCCGCTGATCCAGGTGGCGGCCGCATCATTCGTCACGAAGGTGTCCAGCGTGAGGATCGCCGAGACCGGGCGATTCTGTTCGACCAGCGAGGCAAACGAAGCGACGGCGGAGTTCATCAGCTGGATGACCGTCGCCGGGTCGGCCATCAGATTGCGCGTGGTCGCTCGCTGCAGATCCAGATAGTCAAAACCGAACGCGCTCGCAAACCGGGTGACGTTCTTGGCCAGCAGGCGATCGATCTGCTTGTCCAGGCCGGCGGCGTTGCGAAGGTCCTGGGCCTTGGCCGCGGCATAAAGGTCCGCGTCAGGCGGTCCGTCGCTGACGAAATAGGAGATGCGCGAGGCCAGCTGATAATCGGTCAGCGTTTCGTCGCCGAACAGGTACAGAAAATCGGGCGCTTGCAACGTGGCCCGCACCAGCAGCTTGACTGTGTCGTCGTACGTCATCATGGCGGTCGCGGCGGCGTCCAGGATGGGCTGGAAGGCATTGACGTCGGCGTCGGCGGTGGGATGACGGAAGGCGGCCTCGGTGAAGTTCTTCAGGAAGGTCTTGATGCACGAGAGCTGCGTGCACTGGCCCCACCGCATGTGGAACGCCGGCCAATCGGTGACGTGATCGACGATGTACGAGGCGGCGGCGTCGTAGGCCTTGATCAGATCGAAGGGCTGGTCCTGGGCGAACCCGGTATTTCGGAAGGCGCCGTGGCGATCCTGGTAGGGCAGAACCTGATCGACGCCGGTGACAGCGACGTCTCCCACCAGCGCGGCCGCCGATTGAATGAACTGCGCGTTGGTCAGGCGCGAGATGGCCTTGTCCTGCGTGTTCTGGATGTCGACGGTCCCGATTCCTTTGCTTTCGGGCGGGGGGATCGGACCACCGCCGCCGCCGGTATTGCCGGTACCGGGCGGGCCCCCCATTCCCATCCGACCGATGTCGCCGGTACAGGCGCCAACGGTCAGGACCAAGGCGAGCCCCACCAAAAACGGAAGTGGCCGAAGTCGAGGACTGCTCATTCGTTGTCTCCGTGGCCGCTTTTTACGGCAATCGAGCTGCCGGGGGACGGGCAATACAATCAGCGCCAATCCCAAGTCTCTTCAGGGACCTCACCCAGGGGGCCACCGCCGCGTGGACAGTGATAACCCCCGCCCTAAGCCGCACCTGCTACCTGTGAGGGCAGCAATCCAGAGGCCAGTTATTGCCGCGCCATTTCACAAGGCCGTTGGTCAGCGCGCCGCCGGTGACCGATGACACCTGTCAACTGCGCATTACAGGTCTAGGTCTAGAACCAGGTGCGCCGACGATAGTCGCGATAGCGTTCGCCGAACTGATTCAGCAGGACGGTGTCCTCGCGCCGGACGCGCCAGACTTGCATGACGATCACCGCCGCGACGTAGGCATCAAAGAAGAGGTTGCGCAGGCACAGGGCAGTGCCCACCAGGACCAGGCTGGAGAAGACGTAGACCGGGTGGCGAATCTTCGAATAGAGCCCGTGCGTGACCAGCTCGCGGGCCTCGGGCGCCAGCGTGAACGACCGCCCCAGCTGCCAGCGCGCTACCATCCACAAAGCAAACGAGGGCAGGGCGATGGCCATGCCCAGCCAGCGCGTGTTGCCCTGAGGATAACGAATGGCGAAGCCGAACAGGATCAGGTAGGCGACGAAATCCAAGAAGTAGCGCTTGGGGACGTCGGCAAAACGGGAGGTCATCGTGGGGCGCTGAGAATAGGGCGCCCCGTCCCAGAATATCAACCAGCCATCAGATAGTGCTGCCCAGCTCCCAGCGCTCCTCAGATACCTGACAGCGCGTCCTTGACCGGACGGCCCCGGCGCGCTTTGTTTTGGGTATGTGCCGGAACATCAAGACCCTGTTCAATTTCGAGCCGCCCGCCACGGACGAGGAGATTCATGCGGCGGCGCTGCAGTTTGTGCGCAAGGTC
>JAXDMH010000269.1:0-5596 GCA_034666225.1 Myxococcales bacterium | reverse complement strand
GCCACGAACGTCGGCTTTTGCGCCGTGGTGCTGGACAGGGTCACCGCCGGGCCCGCCGTCTGCGTCCAGGCATACGTGATGGTGTCGCCGTTCGGATCGTTGGACCCGCTGCCATCAAGGGTCACCGTCGCCCCCATCATGACCGCCTGGTTCGTCCCGGCGTTCGCCGTCGGCGCCACGTTGGCGGGACGGGACACGTTCACCGTCACCGTCGCCGGGTTGCTCTGCAGGCTGCCGTCGCTGACCACCAGGCTGAAGGTGAAGGCGGTGGTGGCGTTGACCGCGGGGGCCACGAACGTCGGCTTTTGCGCCGTGGTGCTGGACAGGGTCACCGGCGAGCCGGCCGTCTGCGTCCAGGCGTACGTGATGGCGTCGCCGTTCGGGTCGCTGGACGCGCTGCCATCCAGGGTCACCGTCGCCCCCATCGTGACTGCCTGGTTCGTCCCGGCGTTCGCCGTCGGCGCCACGTTGGTGTTGCCGCCGCCCCCGCTGACCGTGAAGACGCGCAGCTCGCCCACGCTGATAAAGGTGGCGCTGCCGCCGGGGGCGCCGTCGATGCGGATGCCGTCGCCGCTCACCGCCGGGAAGGTGAACGTGAAGGTCTCATAGTTGACGCCGTTGGCGCCGGGGTACGCCGGGCTCACCACCGGCGCCGGCACGGCGGTCCAGACACCGCCCTGCCGCACTTGAATCTTCAGGCTGGTGAACCAGCCGCCGTCGCTGAACTGGGGGCCTTCCTGAAAGACCACCTTGCCGAAACTCTGCGCGCTGCTGAACGTGTATCCGATCCAGTCCTCGGTGCGTTTGGTGCCGTTGTACGTGTCGAACTGGGTGGCCACGCTGGTCGAGCCCACCGCCGGCGTCACGCCATCGCGAATGACTCCCAGGTTCTTGTTGCCACCCCCGGTCGGGTTGGGAACGAAGGCGATGATCGTCCCCGCGGCTGAAACATCTGTGTAGGTCGAGTTCCCCGCCGGCGTGTCGGTGATGGTCACGGTGGCGGGCGCGCTCAGCACCTGGCCGTCGTTGACCACCAGGCTGAAGGTCAGCGCCGTCGACGCCGACACCGACGGGGCGATGAACGTCGGCTTCTGCGCGGTGGTGCTGGACAGCGTGACCGCCGGTCCCGCGGTTTGCGTCCAGGCGTAGGTGATGGCGTCGCCGTTGGGATCGTTCGACCCGCTGCCGTCCAGGGTCACGGTGGCCCCGGGGTTCACGGTCTGCGCGGCCCCGGCGTTGGCGTTCGGCGCCGTGTTCGTGTTGCCGCCGCCCGACGAACCGCCGATCACGCGCAGCTCACCGACCGAGATGAAGTGGGCGCTGCCACCCGGCACACCGTCCAGACGGATGGCATCCCCGACGATGGACGAGAACTTGAGGTTGTAGGTCTTGTAGCTGCCACCGCCGGTCCCGGCATACGTCGGCGAGACCACCAGACCGCCGGCATCGACCCACACCCCGGACTGGCGAACCTGGACCTTGAGGCTGGTCCACCAGCCGCCGTCGGAAAAATGGATCCCCTCCTGGTAGGTCAGCGCGCCGAAGGTCTGCGCCGCCGCGAACTGGTAACCGATCCAGTCCTCCATTCGCGTCAGATCGCCGGTGTACGTGTCGTACTGGACTGTCATGTCAGTGGAGCCCGCGGCCGGGAACACGCCGTCACCGATGACAGCCAGGCTCTTGCTGCCGCCGCCGGTGGGCGCGTTGATCAGCGCGATGGGCGTGCCGCCGGCGGTGAGATCGGAGGCGCCCAGCCCGGTGAACTGCACGGTTCGCACGCCCGCGCCGTCGTCGGCGTTCAGCACCCAGCCGTCGTTGGCGACGCCGCCGCCCATCGGGGTGAACGACACGAACTCTGTCAGCGTGGTTCCGGGCGCCAGGGTCAGCCCCTCGGGCAAGGTCGTCTGGGCGATGAAGGCCCCCAGGGCCGGCGGCTTGGATTTGGTCACCGTCACCGACGTGCCGCCGGTGTTGGCCACGGTAAAGCTGGCGGTGCCGGTGCCCCCGACGGCCACGGTGCCGAAATCGATGCTCAGCGGCGTGACGGTCATGACCCCGGGCAACGCGCAGACACCGGACAGCTGGACGCTGCGGGTCCCCACCGACGTGTCCACGTCAAGCGACGACGTGAAATTGCCGACCGCCGTCGGGTCGAACGATATCGTCATGGTGATCGATGCGCCCGACGCCAGCACGAAGCCGGGCGCTGGCGCTCCGGTCGCGCCGAACGGCGCGCCCGGCACGGTGACGCTGTTGATGGTCAGCGCTGCGGCGCCGGTGTTGGCCAGCGTGACGCCCTGGGCGACGTGCCCGCCCACCGGCGTGCCGCCAAAGCTGACCATGGGCGGCGAGACGGTGAGATTCGGATCGCCGGACTGTCCCTGCCCCGAGACCGAGAAGCTGGCGAACCCGGCGCTGGTCGAGAAGGTGATCGAGCCAGCCCGCATCCCGGCTGATTGCGGGGTGAACGTCACCGGGAGCTGCATGGTGGCCCCGGAGGCGAGGTTCGCGGGGAAGGCCGGCATGGGCGCGCCCAGGACGAATTCGCCGCTTGAACTGCTGGCGCTGTTCACCGTCAGCGCCGCCGTCGCGGTGACCGTCAACGTCGCGGTCTGGCTCTGGCCGATGATGACGAAACCCAGGTCGATGCCGCTGCCGACCAGCGACGGCGAGGCCGGCGCGCCAAAGCCCATGACGTGGCCGTCGCGGGTGCCGACGTAGATGCGCCCCGACCCGACGCCGGGCGGAGTGAACTTGGCCGCTTTCCCGATGGGCGTGCTGAAGCGGAGAACGGGGACGTTGTTCGATGGCACCGCGTCGTAGGCACGCAGCTGAGCGCCCGCTCCGCTGCCGTCGGGCGACCAGATGATCCACACCAGCGCCGAACCAGAGCGCGTGCCATCCGACGTGACGACCGGCGCGCTGGAGGAAAAGCCGAAGGCATCGCTGGAGGTGCCGGCCAGCGACAACGCCGGTTTGCCGGTTCCGTCGACGCCGTACTTCAACACCCGCAGGTTGCCGGCGCTGCCGCCCGCGCTGTTCCCGGGCGATGCGCTGGGGATGTAAAGATAGCCGCCGTCGCCCGGCCAGACCGCCGGCTTGGACCAGAAACCGCCGTAAGGGCCGGTGCGATTGACGACGGCGTCGCCACCGCCCGCGCCGTTGCCGATGCCACCCAGGTGGTCGCGATCCAGCAGGTAGACGTAACCCTGTTTGCCCTGCGCCACCATGAGGTTGGGAAACTGCGTGGTGCCGAAGTTGCCAGCCGGCAGACCGACCACGCCGCCCGAACCCAGATCGCCGTCCCAGGCGTCCAGCGGAATGGCGTCGTACGGCGAGAAGAAATCGGTTGCGGCCAGGGTGCCGTCGCCTTGCACCTTGAGGCGCACCACCGATTCGGCCAGCACCTTGGGCGGCGACGTGCCGGCGATCGGTCCCATCACCGCTCCGCCGTTGCCGGTGGAGAACAGGATCGACCCGCTGCCGTCGGAGACCAGACCGCCGCCCGTCTGCCAGATCCCGGCGCCGTCGGTGCGCCCGGGGCCCGATTCGGTCGTCCACAGGGTCTTGATCTGACCGGACGTCGAAATGCCGACCACCCAGCCGATGTAATTGACGATGTCGCAGTGGCTGCCAAAGCCGGCGTAAACCACGCCGTCCATCAGCAGCAGACCGGCCCGCTGACCATGTTTGCGCGCATCGAACACCTGCGTGGCGTCGTTGCTGGCTGTGCCGGCGATAGCGACGGGAAAACCGGCGCGCTCCTGGCCGCTGGCCACGTCGACGGCGTGCGCGTACCACCGCACCGCGCCCGCGTTGCCGCTGACGTACGCCTTGGACAGCAGGTAGGCGGTGTTGGTCGCCCGATCGATCACCGGCGTGCTGGTGATCCCCATGGTGGGGCTGATGTCAGGACAGCCGATGTCGCTGGACAGAAATGGATTGCCCAGGTTGCGCGACCACAGAACGGCGCCCGTCTCTGCATCGAGCCCGTAGATGTTGTTGGCTTGCGTGGCAACCAGCAGCACGCCCTGCGAGACCAGCGGTTGGGCGTTGACCTCGCCGGTGATCGGCGTCGAGAACAGCTTGCCGAAGGTCGAGCCGCTCACCGTCGCCGGCGCCAGCATGGTTTGGTCCGGATACCAGGATGTCCGCAGCTCGTCCCCACCCTGCGTGACTGCGGTGGTCGACAGCGCCGACCGATCGGTCGACAGCGAGGAATCCTGGGCGTGCTGGGGCATGCAGCCGCCCAGCAGACCCAAAGTCAGCAGCAACGCGTCGCGAGCATCCTGTCGCCGTCCCCGCCACTGCATCATCGACAACGACTCCTCCACGAAAGCAGGCCTAGGACAAAGTCCATACGATCCACATGGGCATTGTTCCTGAGGACATCAACCGATTGACAAATGTCATCCAGGCCACAGACAGGCGCCCAGGTGAGACAAAGTACTCTAGCCCCAGATTTGTGTCCACCGTTACATTCGGCAGACAGATATTAAAATTGGGCCGGCGCGGCGCTCAGTGTAAAAAACGGCGCCTGCCGCCGGCCCGCTGCGGCGAAAACCGTTGGCGAGACGCAGGGATGCAGTTCCTATTTTCCGAAATCGGCGATGCCGCCGTATTTCGAATTGGGCTTGCCCGAGTCGACGGCGCCCACGTCGGTGCCGTCGCCGTCCGCCGGGTCGCCGGCATCGGTGAGCGGGCTGCCGGATTCAGGCCGGTAGTAATTCGCAAAATACTGGAGCATCAGCGAGACCTTGGCTTTTCGTGCCCAGATGTCCGCGCGCGAAAACGGATAGACCCCCGAAGTGTCCTTCCCCGAAAAAAGAGGGTCGATATCCTTGTTCAGGCCACCGACGTCGTGTCCCCCAAAGCCGGGCGAGCCGGCGGCGGCGCTGGTGGTGGTCTTGAGGTAATAGCTGAGCGGCGCGGCCGCCTTCTTCTCGGGATTGAAGAACCCATTGTAGTCCAGGTAGTCGGCGTCCGGCTGGGGGCCTGCCTTGGTCTCCATGTCGCGGATGCCGCTGACCACCAGGCCAAGGTAGTAAGGAAAGTGGACGAAGGCGTTATTGCGGATGCTGTGCACGGTCACGCCGCGCAGGCGGATGGCCGGTCCATACATCTTCAGCGCCGCCCCGCCGCCATCGAAGGTGTTGTTGAACATCTCGATCCCCTTGGCCGATACGCCGTTGCTGGCGTACAGGTCGATGACGTCGCTGGGGTCACCCGGCCACACATAGCCAAGGTAGTTGATGATGTTGTGGTGGATCAGCGTGTTGTCGCCGAACTCGCGCATGAAGTCTTCGCCGCCGGTGGTGATGACGTTATAGCGAAGCTCGCCGGCGAACCCCTGGATGATCCAGCCGCCCACCAGGAGGTTCCGTTCGACGATGTTGCCGCGTCCGGCGTTGGAGAAGATGAAGTTCGAACACTGGGTCCAGCGGTTGGGGCAATGGAGCACCGAGTAGTTGCCGCTGACGCGGTTGTTGCCGGTGCCGTCCTGGTTCTGGAACATCAGGATGCCGGCGCGCGGCCCCATCATGATGTTCGAATCGGCGTCGGTGTCGCCGCCGATGGTCCAGCTGTGGGGGTTGTC
>JAXDMH010000268.1:0-9891 GCA_034666225.1 Myxococcales bacterium | reverse complement strand
GACGCCTACCCCTTGGCCTGCACGTCGATCACGCCCACGACGCAGGCCGCGTGGGTCAGCGCGCCCGTGGCCGTGACGCTCATGCCGGGCGTCGTCCCCATGGTCTCGTTCGTGCTGCGGCCGGCGGGCGGGGTCAGCGGCGACGTCGATTTCCTCTTCCTCGCGGCGTCACCCGCGGCCAAGGTGTTTCCGTCGCTCGTCCTCGGCCAGACATCGACCGTCACGTTCACCGTGACGAACATCGGCCCCGCGACCACGGGCGTGCTCGCCGCCTCGCTGACGGGGACGGGGGCGAACCAGTTCGAGATAGGCACGAACAACTGCGGCGTGGCGCTGGCGCCGAACGGAACCTGCACGATCCAGGCGACCTTCGCGCCCACGCTGGCGGGTGCCACCAAGCCGGCGAGCGTGCAGCTGGTCGGCACGCCGGGCGGCACGCTTCCCATCACGCTCTCCGGGACGGGCGTGCAACCGGCGGTGCTGGCCCTGGCGCCGGCGACGCAGAACTTCGGCACGGTGGGCGTCGGCAAGTCGAGCCCGCTGGTGACGTACACCGTGACGAACGCCGGCGGCACGACCACCGCCCCCGTGACGGTGACGTCCTCGGACGCGGCCTTTGCCGTTTCAGGCTCGACGTGCACGGACGCCCTCCCGCAGTCGGGGACGTGCCAGGTCAAGGTCGCGTTCGTCCCCACGGCGATCGCGGCGAAAATGGCCACTCTCACGGCGACTGCCGGGACGGTCACGACCACGGCGACCGTGACCGGCAACGGCATCGCCGCACCCGCGCTCACGCTCACGCCCAGCGCTCTCGACCTGGGCACTGTCATCGTCAACGAGCAAAAGCAGATGCCGTTCATGCTCAAGAACGTGGGCGGCTTCACGCTGACCGGGTTCACGGCGTACATGGGCGGGATGAACGGCAACGGGCCGTTCATCATCGACGACCGCATCTGCTCCATGGCTTCGCTCGCGCCCGGGGCCACCTGCCCGGTCAACGTCACGTTCCAGCCGGACCCGAGCAACACAGGGTTGAACACGCCTGTCTCGGCCACGGTACTGATCAGCGCGGGAGGCACCAATCCGGCCAGCGTCATGGGCACGGTGAGCGGCATCGAGACCTGGCCGCTGGCGCCGAATCCATCGTCGATTGACTACGGCTCCGTGAAGGTCGGGACGTCCTCTTCCTCGACGGTCCGCTTCACGAATGTCGCCTCGAAGCCGGTCGGCCCGCTGACGGTCACGGTCTCTCCCGCCGTCTTCACCATCACGTCGAATCAATGCAACGGAAATTTCCAGTGGGCCCCGGGCGGCTTCTGTGACGTCGTCGTGAGCTACACGCCGACGGCTGCGATGGTCTCGGTCGGTGGGGTCTCGGTCGCGGGGATTCCCAACGTCACCGTGGGCGTCCACCTGCACGGCGTCGGAACGCCCTGATTGCCCCGCCCGCCCACAGCTTTTCCCAAAGGAGACACGACATGCCACCCACCACCACGACCCTCTTACTGATCACGCTGGCGACGACGGGCCTGGCCTGCGCAGCCGCGCCCGCGGACGACGGCACGGCCGAGGTCACGGCCAGCCTTGTCATCGCCTCATCGGACGTCCGTTGCATCAACGTCAAGGCCGTGGGCACGACCACGGTGACGACCCAGGCCGACGTCCAGGGTCAGATGTCCTCCGTCCTGCTCCTCACGGGGATCCCGGTCGGTGGCGTCACCTTCACCGCCTCCGCGTTCTCTGTGCGGTGCGCGGGCGCGACCACGGCCACCTACGTCAGCGATCCGGTGACCGCGACCGTCGCCGCGGGCACGCCCCTCACCCTCTCGTTCAAGATGCGCCCGGCCAGCGCCATGGGCACGGGCAGCGCGACGCTCGATTTTCCCCAGGCGCACGGACGCACCGACGAGTTCCTGCCCTCGTCGGGCTCCGGCACCACCGTGACCAGCGTCGAGGGCGGTCCCGACGGCAACATCTGGTTCGGGATGGGAAGCAACGGCGTCGGCGTCATGAGCCCCGCCGGCAAGCAGCTCGTCTCTTTCAATCCAGCCAACCTGGCGACCGGCAACCTGTACGACTTCGAGGACCTGGCCTTCGGTCCCGATGACAACCTGTGGTTCGTGGACCTGAGCGGCTTGATCGGCCGCATGACGACGTCCGGAACCGTCAAGGGCTTTGCCGTCTCCGGCTTCACCGGGGGATCGATCGCCGCCGGTCCCGACGGCAACATGTGGTTCACCGACAGCAACGGCCCGCGGGTCGGCAAGATGACGCCGCTGGGTATTTCCACCATGTTTCCGATCCCGACGCCGGTGGGATTCCCCACCGGGATCGCGGCAGGCGCGGACGGCAATCTGTGGTTCACGGAGGCCTCGGGCAACAAGATCGGCAAGGTCACGCCCGCGGGCGTGATCACGGAGTTCACGGTGCCGACGGCCAGCGCACGTCCGACCGCCATCGCCGCGGGCCCGGACGGCAACCTGTGGTTCACCGAGCTTGTCGGGAACAAGATCGGTCGCATCACCACAGCGGGTGTCATCACGGAGTTCGCGTTCGCGATCACGGGCATGAAGCCAGCCAAGATCACGCGCGGCGCCGACGGCAACCTGTGGGCTGCCTGCGGCGGCGGCGGAGCCATCGCCAAGGTGACGACGGCCGGGGTGATCACGTTGTACCCGGCCGCCTCGGACAGCTCTTCACCGGCGGACATCACGGCCGGCCCCGACGGCAACATCTGGTTCGGCGAGACGCCCAGGGTGGGCCGGCTGACGCCCTGATAGACGACAACGACGGACGACGGACGACGGACGACGGAGGGATACCAATGACAGCCACACTCGTGAGACTTGGTCTGTTGGGCGCAATCGTGGCCACAATAACGCTGGCGCCGGCTGACGCGTCGGCGTTCAGCGCGCGCACCGGCATCAGTTACGGCGACTTTCGTTTCCAGGGTGTGCAGCCGATGCCCAATCTCAAGCAGGGGACGTGGGCCAACTTTGGCCCGTTCACGGTCGCCGCCGGCGACTCGATCGACGCGTCCCTGAGCAACGGGGACTCGTTCGACAACGTCGACCTCTATGTCCGCAACGGGGCGCAGCCGACGTCCAGCCGGTGGGATTGTCGTCCCGCCCTGACGGGCAACGAACGGTGCACGTTCACCCAGGCCGGCAGCTACTACGTCAGCGTCTTCGCCCGCTCGTGCGGCGGCTCCGTGGCCGGCTTCACCGACTGCGACTACGCGTTGGGGGTCACACGGACCATCAATATCACCTTGGTCCAGGCGAACGCCGTCGGTGCCATCACGACCTTCGCTGGACCGTCCGTGTCCAAGGCCTTCTCGGCGGGTGATCAGCTGCAGATCGGGATCCCCGTGCCGGCTGGAAACTATCTTCTCTCGTACAACTTTCTCAGCGACGGCAGCTATATCAACGATCGCGTCTTCTGTTCTTTCTCCCCCGGCGGTGCTCCCCGGTTCTCGCCCGGTGTGGACAGCGCAATCCTGTTGACCAGTCCTGGTACCTACAACGCGACCTGCTCCACGACCTATGACGGCAACACCGCACCGCATTTGCTTCAAGCCACCCTCGTTCGGTTCTGAGCAAATGATGGCTGCTGAAGGTCAACTATTGCGCGCAGAGCATCTGGAACGCTGAAACCTGCGCAGCGGGCTGACAGACGCCTTTGAGGCAGTGTTCGCTGGCGCAGTTCAGGTTCTCGGCACAGCTCGATCCGTCGGGCAGGTCGTCGGGCGTGGGCGCGGCGGCGCACCGGTGGTCGCTCCCGTCACCCGCGCACTTGTTGGAGGCGCATTCGTAGTTGACGGTGCACGGACTGTCGGTGGCCAGCAGCCGCTGGCAAGAATGACCCTTCGTCGAGCGATCGAGTGGTTCGCACACGAGACCGGCCAGGTGGGAACAGAAGATTCCTTCGAACCCGCTGGCGATGACGGGGTCGACACCAACCTCGTCCAGCGTGGCGAGGCAGCTATCACCCTCCTTGCCGGGCAACAGCCGCTGACAATGACCAAGCCGGTCGTCGATACTGATCGCACATAGCGACAGGCTTCCGGGACTGCTGGCGCAGTCGCCATGCGCCTCGCACCGGCCCCCCGGGGTGACCGGACCGCCGCGTTCGTCGATCAGTCGAGAGCATGTCGCGCTGGCGCTGGGCGGCCAGACTTCGGGCATGCACGCTGGCGTGCCGGCGACGTGCGACGCTTCCGCCAGACATGCCGTCCGCACCGCAGGGTCGCGCGAAAATCCCGACCGTAGCAGGGTCGTCACGCAGCTTGATCGCTGATCCGCGGCGGTCGGTACCGGCTGGCTGGGCTCGTGCATTAGCACACAGCAGTCCGCCACCACTGAACAGAACTGCTGGGCGAACTGTTCGTCGGCGGCGCTGGGCTGCCAGCATCCTCCGTCACAGCCGCCTGCACCGTTCGCGCTTGGGGCACCGTCGGTGGAGTTCGAGCCTGAACAACCCAGAGGCGTTCCCCCGGCGATCACGCTGACAAGAACCGTTGCCGACCACCACTGCCGCATGGGGCGACTGTACGCCAGAGCCGCCATGACGTGATCCGCTTTGGGTCGCGCTTGCGTCGGCGAGGCGCTAGAACCACACCACGATGGCTGACGACTCGAAGAAACAGGATACCCAGCGACCCGCCGGAGCGCCGCCGTCGCCGGGGATGTCCCGTCAGATGCTGGTCTTGCTGGGGCTGATGCTGGTGGGTATGTGGTACTGGAAGACCAACAGCGAGGCGGGAGCCCAGCCGCCGATCCCCTACTCCCGGCTTTATCAGTGGATCGAGGAGGGGAAGGTGGCGTCGGTGATCTTCGACGGCGAGTTCGTGGACGCCTCCCTGAAGAACGCCGAGATGGTCGACGGTCGATCGATCAAGGACCTGCGAACCAACGTGGTGCCGAACGATTCCACGTTGCTGCCATTGCTGCATCAGAAAGGCGTGCAGATCACCGTCAAGAGCCAGAAGCCACCCTTCGCGCTGCAGATGCTGATGACGTTGTTGCCCTGGGCGCTGATCATCGGTGTGTGGGTCTGGATGTCGCGACGCGCGCAGGGAATGCTGGGCACGGGCGGCCCGCTGGGAGGCCTCATCAAGAATCGCAGCCGCCAGTTCGACAAAGCCACCTCCGTGAACGTGACGTTCGACGACATCGCCGGGCTGAAGTCGGCCAAGTCGGACCTGCAGGAGATCGTGCAGTTCCTCAAGGAGCCGGAGCGCTTTCGTCGCCTGGGGGGGAAGGTTCCGCGCGGTGTCCTGCTGGTGGGGCCGCCGGGAACAGGCAAGACGCTGCTGGCCCGGGCGGTGGCCGGGGAATCGGGCGTGCCCTTCTTCTCCATCAGCGCCTCGGAGTTCATCGAGATGTTCGTGGGACTGGGGGCGGCGCGCGTGCGCGATCTGTTTCGCGAAGCCAAGAAGAGCGCCCCCACCATCGTCTTCATCGACGAGATCGATGCCGTGGGTCGCGCCCGGGGCGCTGGCCTGGGCGGAGGCAACGACGAACGGGAGCAGACCTTGAATCAGCTGCTCTCCGAGATGGACGGGTTCGAGCGCGCCGATCTGGTGGTGGTCATCGCGGCGACCAACCGACCGGACGTCCTCGATCCCGCGCTCTTGCGGCCCGGGCGTTTCGACCGACGGATCCTGGTCGATCGTCCCGAGCTGGCGGCGCGGCGGGCGATCCTGGCGGTCCACGCCAAGGGGAAGCCCCTGGCGCCCGACGTGGATCTGCAGAGCGTCGCCGAGAACACCCCCGGTTTCTCCGGCGCTGATCTGGCCAACCTGGTCAACGAAGCGGCGCTGTCCGCCACGCGCAAGGGCCGCGACAGCTTGACGGCGGAGGACTTCGCCGAGGCCTTCGACAAGATCGTCCTGGGCGATCCGCGCGAAGCGAAACTCGACCCCAAGGAGAAGAGGCGCGTGGCGGTCCACGAGGGTGGGCACGCGGTGGTGGCGCGCTTCTCCGCCGACGCCGAGCCCCTGCACAGGGTCACGATCATTCCGCGCGGGATGGCGCTGGGGGCCACGCAGCAGAGCCCGGGCGCGGACCGCCACCTGATGGCGCAAACAGAGCTGGAGTCGCGCCTGCGGGTCTTGATGGGCGGCTTCGCGGCCGAACGCTTGGTCTTGAACAGCATCTCCACCGGCGCCGAGAACGATCTCAAGGAAGCGACCCGACTGGCCTCGCACATGGTGGCCCACTACGGGATGAGCGAGCGCCTGGGGCCCGTCTATTACGACCACGAGGAAGAGCATCCTTTCCTGGGCCAGCGCATGGGAACGGCGGGCGGCACCAGCTCTGCGACCATCACCGCGATCGAGGAGGAGGCCCGTCAGATCCTGGGGCGTGCTCTCGAGCAAGCCACGCGAATGCTGGGGGATCGAAGGGTCGAGCTGGATCGGTTGGTGGCAGCGTTGCTGGAGCACGAATCGCTGGAGCGCGACGACCTGGCGAAGATCCTGGGGCCCGTCGTCGACGTGGCCCCGTCGACGGCCGACAGCAAGGCGGCGTCATAGCGCGCCTCGGCGCCGAGTCTCAAATCCTTCGGCATTCAAGCAGGATTTAGGACCAGCGCAGCCCTTTAAAGGCTAGAGTGGTTTGCGGGAGTGGGCGGCGGCGTGGCGCGCGGTCATTCTCCCCCATGGTTGCGCGCGGCTGACGCATGACGTGGTCCTGGCTTGCCGACGGGGGTGTGATCCGATGGCAGCTTGAACCCGCGCGGAGTCATCGCAACCAATGAACCGATCACCGTGGTTTTCCCTCCTGTCGGTCTCTGCCGCCGTGCTGTCTTTGGCGAATTGCTCCAGCGGGGGCGGGGCTGGACCGCCCGGCGGTTCTGGCGGCAATGGCGGCAACGGCATGACAGCGACGTTGCCGTACCAGCCCTGTCCGGCTGCGACGGCGGTCGGACATTTTTCGATCGCGCTGGCTGGTCCGACCGCCAACGCGCAGGGCACCAGCACGTTTCAGGGCAACGTCCGCAATGGCGTGGCGCCTCTAGAAAACTGGCCCGAGATCGCCAAGGAAGGTGACTGCCACGTCATCGTCTTGCCCAAGCTGTTTTGCGCCACCGCGTGCGGCAGCGCCCAGACCTGCGCCGGCAAGGACCAGTGCGTTCCACAGCCGCAGGCACAAGATCTGGGGGACATTGTGCTGGACGGATTGGCCGCGCCGCTGACCGTGCAGCCGATCGGCGCCGTGGGCGCCCGGGTGTACTACGCGGAGCTATCGACGCCCTTCCCACCTCTTGGCCCGGAGAGTGACGTGCGCATGAAGACGGCGGGGGGCGCCTATCCTTCGTTCACGCTGGTGGGCCGGGGAGTCGAACCACTGACGTTTTCGGCCAGCAATCTGCTGGTCGCGCGGGACAAACCTCTGGTGGTGACCTGGACGGCATCCGCGCCAAACAGGTCGACGAAGATCTTCATTCGTCTGGACATCGCGCACCACGGCAACATCGGCGCACGTCTCGAGTGCGACGTCGCCGACACCGGGACCGCCACACTTCCGGCGACATTGCTGGCGGCGCTGATCGATCAGGGCACGGCCGGGTTTCCGGCCATCACGTTGATCCGGCGCACCATGGACGCGGTGACCATCGCCCCCGGCTGCGTCGATTTCGCGGTGGCGTCGCCGGTCGAACAGGATGTGATGGTGGAGGGCGTCACCAGCTGCAATGACGACATGCCGTGTCCCGCCGGGAAGACCTGCGACATCGTCATGAAATGCAAGTGAATCGGAGGTTGCCATGAAGCGCCGGAACCGCGTTCTGTTCGTCTTGTTGGCTCTGTCGATCGCTGACTGCAACAGCAGCGGCGATGGAAACGGCGCGCGCGGGACCGGCGGCGCTGCCGGACCTGATGGTGGTGGTTCGGGTGGTGCGGGCGGCGGCAGCGGCGGGATCACGACCACTGGCAGCGGTGGGGCCGTGGCCACCGGCGGCGTGGTCGCCACCGGCGGCAGCGGCGGCGGCGGCGCGGGCGGGGCCAGCCCCGAGGTTCGTCCCGACGGTCCCAGCGACACGGCGGGCGACGCGAACACGGACGGGGCGGTCCTGCCCAAGTTTAGCTTCTTCGTGACCAGCCTGGAGGCGCTGCGAAAACTGTCGGGCAGCCAGAATGGATTCGGCGGTGACCTGCGCTATGGCCAGGCCACGGGCCTGGCCGGCGCTGACAAGCTGTGCGGCGAGATCGCGGAGATGTCCCTGCCGGGCGCGTCGGCCAAGCAGTGGCGCGCGTTCCTCAGCACGGTGGCCGGTCCCGTTCACGCCATCGATCGCGTCGGCAGCGGGCCCTGGTACGACCGCATGGGGCGCCCGGTGGCCATGACCAGGGCGGCGCTGCTGCAAGAGCGACCCATGGGCGCCGCCGCGGCGATCATCAACGACCTGCCCAACGAATACGGCATTCCCAACCACAGCGACGGTGCCCCCGGCTGTATCGGCAACAGCTGTCCGGACAATCACGACGTGCTGACTGGAACCAGCACCATGGGACAGCTCTTCAACACCAATCCGCTGACCACGTGTAACGACTGGACCAGCGCCGCCGCCACGAACCCGGGCACCCGTAACAACGGGCCGCGCTGTGGACACTCATGGCCGCGCGCGGGCAGCGGCACGAACTGGATGTCCAGTCTGGCGGAAGGGGGATGCGGGCCCGGCGTCAACCTGGTCGATTCGGGTGGTCCCAAGGCCGGTGACTACACGGTGGGAAGCGGCGGCGGATACGGCGGCTTTTATTGCTTTGCCTTGACGCCCTGACCGCCGCCGGCAGTCGCGCGCGGGGCGATCACGCTCACGGCATCAGCGCGAAGCAGTAGATCGCGCCGTAGCCGCCACCCGAGCCGACGATGGGGTTGTTGGGATCGGAGCCGCCGGTCTGTACCACGTTGACGCCGGCCCCGCAGCCGCCCTCGTCCTGCCCCGAGATCCAGTTGATGCGGTTGGCCTCTGGCCAGGAGAACCCGATGCGCGGGCGGCTGGTGCTGTCGCGGGCCGCGCTGGTCCAGTTCTTACACGTGCTGTCTGGCCCCGCCGCGGTGTAAAGGCGGCCCATCTCGGTGGAGCCGGTCAGCACGTGGTGATTGTCCACCTCGGGCACGGCCGGGTCGGGACGGTGATTGGGGACGCCGTACTCGTTGGGCAGGTCGTTGATGATGGCGGCGCTGGCACCGCGCGGGCGCGGTTGCAACAGATCGGCCTTGGTCATCGCCACCAGGCGTTCCGTGCGATCGTACCAGGGCCCATTGCCGATGCGATCGATGGCGTGCACGGGACCGGCCACCGTGCTCAGGAACGCGCGCCACTGCTTGGCGCCGGCACCCGGCACCACGAAATCGGCGATGTCGGTGCAGATCTTGTCGGCGCCGGCCAGGCCGTCAGCCTGACCATAACGAAGGTCGCCGCCAAATCCATTCTGGCTCTTCGACAGGCGGCGCATGGCGTCCAGGCTGGTCAAGAAGAAGCTGAATTTCCCGGCCGGGATCGCCTTGTCGCCGGCGGCGTCGTTGCTGCCGCTGCCGTCGCCACTGCCGTCGGGCGCGCTGTCCATCGCAACGTTGCCGTCAGACGTGCCGCCACCGCCGTCGGTCATGGTGTTCTGGCCGCCGGAGCCAGCAGACCCGCCGCCGCCACCGCCGCTGCCGGTGGTGTTGCCACCGCTGCCGGTGCTGCCGCCGCTGCCGCCGCTGCCGGTCGCCCCGTCGGGGGACGCGCCGGCGCCGCCGCTTGAACAGCCGCTGCCGGCCAGTACAGCGAGGATCGCAATCAAGATGGGGACCATGATTTCCTTTCGTCTGAGCAGAGCGTTCAGACAGCGGCCAGTGGCGTGGGGGATTGCAACTCTTCCAGGCTGGCCAGCGCCTCGGC
>JAXDMH010000267.1:0-8897 GCA_034666225.1 Myxococcales bacterium | reverse complement strand
GCTCAGCTTTCCGGGACGGCATGGACGCGCTCCAAGGTGCTCCCCTATATCACGGCGCTGGGCTTTTCTCGTAAGGCCGGGACGGGGAACGTTTCATTATAATACGGGAAAGCCGTCCAGCCGATCCGCCTCGCCGCCGGCCGACCCGACGCGGGAAGGGGCCCAAGGGCTGACCTGTCCTGACCTGACCTGACATGACTGAAGACGGCGACGCTCCTCTATTCAGCCTGAAACCCGAGTGGGAAGGCCCCAGCGCCCGCACGGATGCCATCGACGTGAATCTGGGCCACGCCCCCGAGGCTTTCATCAAGGCCGCCTATGGCCAGATCACCGGTCAGGCGGCGCCGCCCGCGGTCGTCCAGCAGTGGGCGGGGCGGCTGCGCCAGCAGCGACACGTGCGGCGGGTGGACGTGGTGCGCGCCCTGGCCGCCGAGCACAAACGGCGGGTGACCCTGTCCTATTCCGACCCGTGGCAGGCCCAGCCCGAGCTGACGGGGGCTCCGGAACGCACCACCAAGCGGGATATCGGTGCGGTGTTCATGTTCTTCTTTAACTGTCCGGGCGGCGTCAACTGCGAGATGAACTGGGCCAACACCCACGCCGCCGGCATGGACAGTCCGCACCCCCTTTACGGCGCCCACCCCGGCCAGAGCGGCATCTACTCGGCCCAGCACCCGGGCTTCTGGCGTCGCGAGCTGCTGGAGGCGCAGTACGCCGGCCTGCAGTTCTTGCTGCTGAACGCCTATGGCCCCGACATCGAGGAGGGCCGCCTGGAGCCGCTGCGGGAGGTCCTGGCGGGGATGGAAGACCCGATCAAGATCGCGCTGTTCGACGACACCTGGACCTGGGGCAAACCGTACTTTTCGGATTTCTGGCGGCGAACGCCCGACCTCGGCGACGCCGAGAACGCCGCGCGCGTCATCTATGAATCAAAGTGGAAGCCGTTCTATGAAAAGATCGATCGGCGCCACTGGTACCGGTTCGCCGGCCGGCCCTTCATCTATTTCTACGACGGCGGCACCCTGCAGCCCCGGCAGTGCGCCGCGCCGGTCATCGCCAAGCTGAAGCAGCTGTTTCTGCGCGACTTTGGCGAGGAGCCCTTCGTCGACGTCGACGTCGCCTTCTTCGCCGACGCCCAGATGCCGCGGGTCGCGGACGCCGAGTTCACCTGGATGACGCTGGATCTGCCGCACAAGAAAAGCCGCTCGCGCCTGGGCGGGTACGCCATCGATCACGCCATGGTCAAATGGGATTCGGTGGGCCGCGATCGCCCCGGCGAGCTGGCCACGGAGGGCGATCGCCTCCTGAAGGACGGCGCGCTGCTGGAGCGCGTGCTGCGCGATTCCAGCGACGCCGACGTTCTGGTGCTGGCCACCTGGAACGATCTGGGCGAGGGGACCGGCATCAATCGGAACTACGACTATTATTCGGAAGGGCGCTGGTTGCCGCCCGATCACTTCATGCAGCTGATCCGCCAATCACAAAGCCAGAGCTGACCAATGGCACGCGTCGTCCTCAAGAACGTCCAGAAGACATACATCGGCGGTTCCACCGCGGTTCGCGATTTCAACCTGGACGTCGACGACGGTGAATTCGTCGTCTTCGTCGGGCCTTCGGGCTGCGGCAAATCAACCACCCTGCGCTGCATCGCCGGGCTGGAAGAGGTCAGCGGCGGCACCATCCACATCGGCGAGCGCCTGGTCAACGACGTCCAGCCCAAGGACCGGGACATCGCCATGGTGTTCCAGAACTACGCCCTGTACCCGCACATGACGGTGTTCCAGAACATGGCGCTGGCCCTGAAGATCCGCAAAGTGCCGCGCCCGGCGATCGCCCAGTCGATCGACCGGGCGGCGCGCATCCTGGGCATCGACCAGATTCTGGATCGCAAGCCCAAGACGCTGTCGGGCGGGCAGCGGCAGCGGGTGGCCCTGGGAAGGGCCATCGTGCGCAATCCAAAATGCTTTCTGTTTGACGAACCGCTGTCCAACCTGGACGCCAAGCTGCGCGGCGAGATGCGCGCCGAGATCAAGCGCCTGCACCTGGACCTCAAGAGCACGACCATCTACGTGACGCACGACCAGGAAGAAGCGATGACCCTGGGCGATCGCATCGTGGTGATGAAGGACGGCGTCATCCAGCAGTGCGGTGCGCCCCTGGAGGTGTACCAGCGGCCGATCAATCGTTTCGTGGCCGGGTTCGTGGGCACGCCGCCCATGAATTTCTTCGTGGGGACCGTGGCGCGGGATGACGGGCGGCTGTGGTTCGAAGAGGGGACCGGGCGGCTGGCGGTGCCGGACTGGGCGGGCTCGGCGCTGGCGCCGCGGGTCGGCACAAAGGTGGTGATGGGGGCGCGTCCGCAGGCCATCAGCAGTGGCGGCGGGAATGGAATCAAAGCCAACGCGCTGGCGATGAAGGTCGACGTGGTCGAGCCGCTGGGCGACAAGATGGACGTCTATCTGTCGACGCCCAGCCACAAGCACGTGGTGGCGCGCATGGAGGCCGGGGGCACGCTGGCGCCTGACCAGATGATTGCGGCGCAGTTCGATCTGGAACGCGTGCACTTCTTCGAGACAGACGACGCCGGGACGTTGCTGGCGACGGCGCCGGCGCCGACGAAGTAGCGGGCTTGCCAACAGCCGAACAGCCGCGCTGGCTGACCAGCGGCGCTGCGGGTCCGGATCGGTAATGCTTGGGGCGCGTGACTGCGCTGGCCGACATGGATGTTCTGGTGGTGGATGCCCAGACCACCGGGGCCAGCCCTGCCTTCGGCGTGGTGCTGGAGCTGGGCTGGGGGGTGGCGCGCGCCAGCGGCCCGCAGATGTTGACGGCGGCCGAGTCGCGCTGGATCCGGCTGCCGGAGGGCCACCAGGTTCCACGGCAGGTGG
The DNA here is from genome assembly GCA_034666225.1 of Myxococcales bacterium. Taxonomy (GTDB): domain Bacteria; phylum Myxococcota_A; class Polyangia; order Fen-1088; family Fen-1088; genus DATKEU01. Next base: position 6,009 of record JAXDMH010000267.1, on the reverse strand, counting down.
CCAAGCTGACCGACTATGACCCGGCCGTCGCGGCCGTCGCCATCGACGACCAGGAGGCCTGGCGGCGGTTGCGGGCGTTGACGGCGAACGCGGGCGACACGCCCACGGCGATCCACTATGCCCGCTTTGAACTGGCTTTTCTGCGCGAGTGGGCCGGCCGCCTTGAACCGCAACAACGCTTCCCGCTGGACACCGTCTGCGTTCACGCCATGGCCCGCCGGCTGTACCCGGATCTGCCGCGCCGGTCGCTGCGCGCGCTGGCTGGATTCCTGGGGCACGGCGTGGAGCTCACGCGTCGGTCGCTGGGGCACATCCAGGCCACCGCCTTCGTGTGGCAGCGCCTGTGCGCCGCGCTGGCGGCGCGCGGGATCACCCAGTGGGCGCAGCTGAAGGACTGGTTATCGCAGCCGGAGACCACCCCGCGATCGCCGTCGGGCAGGGCGCGTTACCCGATCGACGCCGCCCAGTACCGCTGTCTGCCGGACCAACCCGGCGTGTACCGGTTTCTGCGTTCGAACGGCGATCTGCTGTACGTCGGCAAGGCGGCCAGCCTGCGAAAGCGCGTCACCAGCCATTTTCGCGGCCCTTTCAATCGCGAGCTTTCCGTCGAGATGTTGACCCAGGTCAGCCAGGTGCGGGCCGACGTCGCGCCCACTGCCCTGGAGGCGGCGCTGCGAGAGAACGAGGCCATCAAGACGCTGCGGCCGCCTTACAACGTCCAGCTGGTCGCTTCTGACTCCCGCGTCTGGTTCACCGACGTCGATTTTCTCAGCGCCACCGACGCCCCGGACGACGACCACCCCATCGGCCCGCTGCCGTCAGAGTGGTCGTTGGCGGCGCTGCCGGCGCAGATGGCGCTGCTGGTGGGCCACCCGCCGACCGATCAGCGGCGCGCCGCCGCCGTGGGCACGTCGGCATTGTGGACCCCCGGGCCGGAGGTGTTTGTGGCTGGGTGGGCGGCGTTCGAGGCCCGACACGGGCAGGCGTTGGCACCCTCCGAAGGCGCGCCGCGGACGCGGCTGCTGCGTCTGGCCGCCCAGCTGTTGGCGGCCGGCTCCCTGGGCAAGGGCGCAGATCCGGCTGGCGCGGAGTCAGAACCGCAAGACCCGGACTGGGATCCCGAACGCGTCGCCCGCCATCTGGAGCGGGCGGCCGCCCAGGCCTATCTGCTGTATCGCCGGGCCCGCTGGCTGCGACTGTTCTTTGACAGCGACGTCATCTATCGCGAACCTGGCAGCACCAGCCTGCGCCGCCTGACCTTGCGCGCGGGCCAGCTGATCGCCGCCAACGAAGACGGCGCCCGGCCGGCAGACGGTCGGCCCCTTTTGCCGACAGGACGATTCGATCGAGCGACGTATGACCGGCTGCGCATCCTGACCACCGAGCTGCGCCGGATCATGCGCGACGGCGGCCATGTCTCGATGCGCCCCCGTCGCTAACGTCTGGGCCGCGTGGAGGCTCGGAGTCTTTACCACCACATCGTGGCGGAGAGCGAGACCATGTCCTTGTCGGGATGCAGCGTCGGGTCGACCATGGCCGGGAAGCCGCTGCGGACGTGGACGCCTGAGTTGTAGAGGAAGCGGGAGTACTGGAGGACCACCTGGTCGTGGGCTTGCCACTTGGTGCGGAAGATGATGCGCGGCGAGACGATGGAGAATGACTGGCTGCTGTCGTTGCTGTCGGGCATGACGCGGTCGACGCGCAGTGAACCGGCCAGCCAGGAAACCATGCTGGCGCCGGCCTCCGCGCCCAGCTTGCGCTTGGTGACGCCGCTGTAGGCGGCATCGTCGCTGGTCACGTGCGTTTGCATGGCGAACAGGCTGACGACCACATCGGGGCTGTCGCCCAGAAACACCTCGGGGTACTTGAGGATGCTCTTGATGCTGACGTCGTACTGGCCGGCGAACGTGGTCAGCGTGCCGACGCCGTTGCTTTGCTTTCCCAGATAGTTGTCGATGAGTCCCTGGCCGCTGCCGGTGTTCATCACCTCCAGGATGCGTCCCAGCGAGCCGACATGGTTGGCCTTGGTCTGCGACGCCGAGAAATAGACGTGGCCGATGTTGCCGGTGGTCAGGCGCAGGTCCGCGGCCAGGATGCGCATGCTGCCGTCGGGCACGGTGCCCTGCGACGCGCGATCGTCCTGCGTCCAGGCGTTCAGGTAGTGCAGGCCGATGGTGGCGGTGCTGAGGTACGCGAACCCGGCGTGCAGGTGGTTGACGAAGCCGCTGCCGGCGTTGGGATTGCCAAAGCCGTTCCATCCCGACGGCACATAGTCGGCGGGAAACTTGTCGAACTGCCCCTGGAAACCTTGCTCCAGCGCGATCACCGCGTTCCCCAGGCCGAACTTCGCGATCACGTTCTCGCCGACGCCGTTGATGCGGGCGATGGCCGGCGTGCCGTACTTGCCTTCGTCGTATTCGCCCATCACGCCATAGCGATTGGAAAAGGCGCCGACGTTGATGTCCAGGTGCGTGTTCTTGACGATGTTGGGGAGGCGGAAGTTCAGGAAGGCGTCGCTGATCCCCGATTGTTCGGGGGGATTATAGAACTGGGCGCCCGTGGTCGCCGTGCGCGACAACAGCACGACGTTGCCGGTCACCACCGAGTTGCCGTACGAAAAATTGAGCTGCGCGTACGGCTGCGGCACCACGGTCGTGTACGTGAAGGAGTCGCGATAGTCGGGAACCACGGGCGGCGCGTGAAGGACCTGGGTGTGTTGTTCGGTGGTCGCCGTGCCGGAGCGCGTGTTGAGGCCCGCCCGCAAGGGCATGGTGATAAAGCCGTGGAAGTCGAAGCGCCATTCCCCCTCGTCGGCCGCATGCTGCCCATAGGCCGGCGTCAGGCCGCCCGGAAGCGCCCCCACCTGCGGTGTGCCGGGGGCCAGGCCCAGGGCGATGGCCTGCCTGGCGTCGTCCTTGCTGGCTGCGGGGGCGGCGTCGTCCGCCAGCGCCGAAGGGGGCAAGCACAGCCCCCAAAAGAGCCCAATCAAGAGCCCCAAATAGATAAGGCCGCGTTTCATGCGGAACCTGCTTTCTGTTCTCCCTCTGGTTTTGTCACGATAGAAATCCATTCGCCGCCCCATTGCCGTCACCACCACAAACCGAAGGTCAACGCGAACATGTCGGTGTCCAGTTGCCCGCGGGTAAAGTCGTTGGGAAACTCGGAGTGCGTGTGCTCGCCGTAAAACCACCGCGTATAGGCCAGAGTCACCTGTTCGTGACTCATCCAATCGGTCTTGAAGATCAGCTTGGGGCTGATGACGGTGAAGCTCTCTGCGCTGTCCTTGGAATTGGGTTGCACCCGATCGAACCGGGCTGACAACGACAGCCAGGGAAAGCAGCGGTACGTCATCTCGGTCCCGAACTTCAGCAGCTTGCGCTTGTCAAAGTCGGGGTCCTTGCTGTTGACCTGGGCATAGTCGACGAAAAAGCTGGTGATGAACTCGGCGCCGTTGGGGCCCAGGTCGACCGGATAACGCAGCAGCCGGCCCCAGCTGAGGTTGTATTCGAAGCCGATGACCAGCATCTTCGCCGTCCCGCCGCCTTGCGGGCCGAAGAACCGCTTGGTCATCTGCTCGCCGTTGTACGCGCCGAAGAAGTTCATTCCCGTCAGCAGCGTGGCGTAGTGGGCGTCGGCGTAGGAGGCCGCGATGGCCCCGTTGCCCAGGTAGTTGTCGATCATGCGAAAGTCGGCGCCGAACACGCTCATGTGCGGGTCGGGCCGCCTCGATTCGTCGACGAAAGGCGTGCGCGGATCGTCTTGCTGGTCGCGTTCGTCCTGGGCCCAGTTGTAGAGGTAATGCAGGCCGAGGACCAGCGGGATGATGCCGTGTCGGGCGATGCCGGCGTGGGCGTGCTGAACCCAGCTGGACGGGATCGATGAATTGAATGCGCCGTCGATGCTGACGATGGGCGGGGCTCCCACGGGGGCCTTGCCCAGGCGGCCCATCAGGCCGTCTTCCAGAAACAGCGTGTAATTGCTGCCCAGGTCGTACTGGCCTGTCAGCGTCTCGCCCACGCCAAAGGGACTACCGATGAGGGGGGCGTTGTAACGGCCGACGTCGTACTGGCCCAGGCCGCCGTACGTGTTGGTGAAGGCGCCCACCCGCCAGTTGAGGTTGACGTCGCCCACCGGGATCTTGAAAGACAGATACGCCTCTTGAAAAAGGTTCTGACTGCCGAGAGGCGTCCAGTCCGACCCGACAGTGGGTTTCCAGGTGCTGATCTTGACGTGCGAGGTGACCCGGCTGTTGCCGTATTCAAACGTCAGGTCGACCCAGCTGCCCTGGGGGGCGTTGGTGCCGTTGAACATGCCGTAGGCGTCGACGATGCGCGGGAAGGTGTGCAGCGTGGTCGTCGACTGATCGGCGCTGGTGAAATCGCGCGAGCCGCGCCCCACGCGCAGCGAGGCGCTCATGTAGCCCCAGAAGTTGAAGTTCCAGTCGTCGGTGGGGGCGGGCGCGCTGAAGGGGACGGTGAAGCCGCCCGGCAACCCCGGCGTCTGCGGCGCGTACGGCGAAAGGCCCAGGCCTATCCCGCGCCGGTAGCCAGGCAGGTATCCGGGCATCAGATTTTCGGCGGCTTTCTTGTTTTCTTCGGCTGTGGGCGCCGGCTTGGCCGCAGGCGGGGGCGGCGCCGCCTCGGGGTGGAGAATCAGCGGGGCGTCTTGGGCGCGCACCAGGGCGGGCCACGTTGCCGTCGTCGCCATGGCGACCGCCAGGATCGTTAGTCGCCGGCCCACGCTACTTTTTCCGGCGGTAGAAGGTGACATTGTCGAAGTACGAATCCGCCCAGCCCATCGTGGCGCCGAAGGCGATGGTGTCCAGGGACTGCAGATCCATGTACTGGGCGCGTTTTCCAAATCCGACCTGGCCGAACTGCGAAAACGGCAACGTGTAAAACTTCCAATCAGGCGTCAGCTGGATGGTGGTCTGCCAGCCGTCCTGGCAGCGCTCGTCGCGATTGGGCGGGGGCGGATCGTTCTCGTCAAAGCAGTACTCGCCGCTCTCGTCGGCGGCCGGGAACGAGTAGGGGCGACAGGCCTTGCCGTCGAAATCGGGATCGACATACGTTGGCGGGCTGGTGCAGGCGCTGCGCCCGCAGCGGGGGTACATGAGGTCCATCAGCGAATCGATGAGGCCTGTGGGCAGGGGAACCTTGGGATCGAAGCAGCGGTACGTGGCCGTCGTCGGCGAGGCCGGGTTGTCCGGCGAGCAGGGTGTGCCGCTGAGACAGACGGTATGGCACTCCCGGACGCGCCGGCAGAACGTCTGGTTCTCGCGGGCCAGCCGGCTGCTGGTGAACTTGTCGGTGAGGATGACCAGGGTGCGGTCCTGGCCTTCCGGTCCCCGGCGCGCCCAGAAGGCAACACCCTCATATTTGGATACGTCCAAGAAGTCGTGTGATTGCTGGTAGTTTTTTACCGGCAGGCCTGCGGTGTCGGTTGTCGCCATCCCCGACAGCGGAGGCGGGCAGAAGTCGATCGGGGACGTGCAGGCCTCTGTTCGTTCCTTGGCGCGATAGCGGCCGTCCGGATCGGTAAAAGCGTGGCTGATGCCGCCGCCCCATTTTCGAAAGAGGCCGCCCCGAAAGTGCAGCACCCAGTCGTTGGGTTTTCCGTCGCACGACGGACCAGGCGTCTTTTCGGCGGGCATCCCCCAGGGCGTGCCCAACGTCCCTTGCAGTCCGGGGTACCAGGTGGCATCGCCGGGGACGTGAAATGAAGACTTGGTCAGATCGTCGTAGGACGACCATCCGGGCGCCACCCCGGTGGCACTGGGATCGGTGGGATCAAGAGGTTCGAAGTCATCGAACCAGCCGGTCAGCCAATCGCCGCCGCCCTTGGAAAAATCCAGTCCCGCCAGCGACGAGCAGTCGAACCGCTGCGATCCGAGATCGGTCAGCCCCGAGGCGATGGGCGGGTAAACCGGCAAGAGCGGGATGACCGGTAAGGGCGGCATGGTCTGATCGGGGTTGGGTTCCGTGGCGGGCACCCCGCCGTTCAGCCACG
>JAXDMH010000266.1:0-2584 GCA_034666225.1 Myxococcales bacterium | reverse complement strand
CTTGCGGGCGGCGGTGGCGCCGACGCGCGCCGATCTGGCGTCGGCGCTGCTGGATCGGGCGCTGTTCCTGGCAGACCCTCTCGGTCGGGTCGCCGATGCAGAGCGCGATCTTGCCCGCGCGCTGGACCTGGATCCGCGCAACGTCGACGTGGTCGTCGCCCTGGAGCGCATCGCCGAGCGCACGGGCCGCTGGGCCGAACTGGCCGAGGACTTCCGCAAGAAGGCCGCCACCAGCGACGCCGGCATCGCCGCCCGCCTGTGGTACGGCGTGGGGCGGGTAAACGAACGGATGAGCGATGCGACCGGCGCCCTGGCGGCCTACCGCCAGTCCTGCGCGCAGGACGGTACGCTCATCGAACCCGTGCAGGCGCTGGGCCGCATCGCCCGTGCGGCGCGCGACTGGATCGAGGTGGCCCGCCTTCTGGAGATCGAACAGACGCTGGCGCCGGGGCCGCGCGAACAGGCAGAGGCGGCGGCCAGCCTGGCCCTGGTGCTGGGCGAACAGCTGCAGCAACCGTCCCGGGCCGTCACGCTGATGGAAGCGGCGCTGACGTTTTTCCCTGACGACAACGTCAAGCTGGATCGCCTTTTTGCCTTCAATCTGGCCGCCGGGGGTTCGCGCTGGGACCAGGCGGGCCAGGTGCTGGAGCGGCTCCTGGCCCGCGGCGTGGCCATCGACGATGCGGCCGAACGTTACTTTCAGATCGGAGAGGCCGCCGCTGCCGACGGGCATCCAGATCGGGCGCTGGGTTTTTATTCGCGCTGTTATGGCCGCGATAGTGGTTTTCGCCCCAACCTGGAGCGTCTGTCAAAGCTGTGCTTCGAGCTTGAGCAGTGGGACAACGCCTGGAAGGCGACGGAAGGTATTCTGGATCGCTACCGTAATCTTTTGCTTCGCGGCCCCCTGGCAGAGCTGCTGCTTCGGTCGGCGATGTGCGACGTCTATATCGCCCAGCGCGCCACCGCCACCGAGAAGCTGGCCGACATGCTGGTGGAAGGCGGTCGCTTCGTCGGCGAAGGGGGCATTCGCGACGTCGCGGAGAGCTGGACCGCCATGGGGCCGGAGGCGCGGTTGCTGGTCGGCTTGGACGGCGAACGTCGCGAACGGGTGCTGAGGCGCGCCACCGAGGCGCTGGCCTTCGCGGCGTCGGACGCCGCCACGGCGGAGGTACGTGTCGGCGCCCTGAATCTGCTGGCGGCGCTGGCCATGGTGGAGAGCCGCTGGGCCGACGCCCTTCGCTTCCTGGGTGACCTTTCCGCCGACGAAACCATCGATGCGCGCGGTCGCTGCGGGTTTCTGATCGCCGCCGGCGACATCCATCTTCGCGAAGGCGGCGACGGGGGCACGGCGCACATCCTTTACGAACGGGCCCGTGCCCTAGTCCCCAATGACAGCCGCCTTGTCTCCCGCCTGTCCTTCCCGGTGGCGATCGAAGCGGCGCCCACCGAACCTCTGCTCATCGACGACGAAGAGGAGCCGACGGGCGTCGACCTCGACATCCTGGCCCGCAACCTGGCGGACAAACGACGGTCCTAGTTCGCGTCGGAACGGAGGCGGCTTGGCCGCCGGAGTTCCATCGGTTCCAGATCATCAGATCACGTCAGCCGAGGCCATGATGCGGCTGGCGCCGCTGCCGTTGGCATTGGCCGAGCCGTTGCCCAGCACCGACCGCCAGCCGAAGACGGCCGCGGGCGCGCGCTTCTGGATGTGGCGGGGGTGCGTCCCCTCGTAACGTCCGGCGGTGATGCTGACCCGATCGGGATACAGATTGAGGGCACCCACCAGACCCACCGATTCGGATGGCATGGTGTACGACTGGCCTTCGTGGACGACGGTGGCGCGCGGACCCACCACCACCGGAAATCGCAGCGCCAGGTCGCGCGGGTCGACCTTCAGCGGCCGCAATCGCTGCCGCTCCTCGGCCAGCAGGATGGCCGGCGTCTTGCCGGACAGCTCGGTGGGCGTGCGGGCATTGAGATCGCGGAGCCACTCGCTCAGCTGGCGGTCGACGTCGTCCTCGTCGATGAACGTGCGCGATTTGAAGAAGAGGTGCTTGACCCAGTTGCCAAGGTTGGTGCCGGGCCCGCGGTCGGCGCCCCGGCGCGCGCGCACTTCGATCCCCAGGCCCAGCTGAATCGCCGCGTAGGCAAAGGCCGGGTCCCATTCGATCACCTGGCCGTCCTTGTCGGCGCGCAGCCCGATGGGTTTGGGTCGATCAAATGCCGCCAGCAGCGGAACCCCGCCCATGGCGTCGAAATGGTGGATGATCGATCGCACCAGCGATTCGATGCCCTGGTCGTCGACCACCGACACCGCCACCCAGCGTGAATATTCCAGGCGCGAGGCGAAGAAGTTCACGGTGCGGGTCTCGCCATTCCGGAACCGCACGTCGGCCTGGCCGAATCCGTGTCGCGAGATCTCCCCCGGCACCTTGTCCTGGTGACCAAGGGGACGACTGCGGCGCGGACGCACGCTGGCGATCAGCGAATAAAGCGCGCTCTTGCCGCCGTGATAGCCGGCCTGCTTGGCGCGATCGACGATCTCCAGCGAGCGCAGGTTGGGTTGCTTGAGCAGCAAGTCCAC
>JAXDMH010000265.1:0-8512 GCA_034666225.1 Myxococcales bacterium | reverse complement strand
GGTGATCCGGCCCCCGCAGCAGACGCCGATAATGTAGCGCTCAGATTGCCAACTGTGGTTGGCCGAAAAATGACCGTGATGTCACAACTGAGACCTGGCCCCAAAGCTGTCTGTCCGCTAATACAATTATTGGCGCTGGGATAAATTAAGAAATCTTGTCCAGTGATCGACACATTGACCGGCATTGACGCTTGATATCCGCTGTTTGTTAATGTGAAATATCTGTAGCTCATCCCTGGGATGAAAGTACTTCCGAAATCAGTCCCAGGAGTATTAAATGCAGCAAGTGTCAGCGCCACAGCGGGCTGACACTTCCCGGTTGCGTCGCACATACCTGAACAACTGTCCGTATCGGATCCGCTTTTTACCGTCACACAAGATCCTGTTGTGCATGTCTGACAGGTTCCGCTGCAGGCGGGATCAGTTTGACTCGAAGTCGGTTTGCAGGATCCAGCCATACAAGCTTTGCATGTCCCGCAACTCGTCGTCGGAAACGCGCATTGGCCGTCAGCACTTCCTGCGCACGTACCATTGCACCCCGAGTCCGCACCCGCGCACGTCGGATGCCCCGCCGGTGGATTGCCGCTGACCGGCGTGCAGGTGCCTTTGGAATTCGTCAGATTGCAGGCCTGGCAGGCTCTATCGCAAGCTGTGTTGCAGCAGACGCCGTCAGCGCAGATTCCTGACAAACACTCGGTGGTGGTCGTGCATGTGCCGCCCAGGCTCTTCAGGGGAGCGCACATCATGCTGGCATCGCAGTAGTTGCCTGAGGTGCAGTCGGCTGCCGTTGCGCAGGACACCTTGCAGCCGTTCGCGCCGCAGGTACTCGGCGTGCAATCTTTTGGTGATTTGGCCCCGCAGGTTCCTTGGCCGTCGCAGGTGCGAGGGGCGGTGTATGCATTCGACGCGCACATCCCGGCGGCGCATTGGGTGCCACTGGACCATTGGCGGCATTGCCCGCTGCCGTCGCAGCTGCCGTCGAGACCACAGGTGCTGGCGTCGGAGGCCGTGCACTCGTTGTCCGGGTCGCTGCCGGCAGGGATGGCGCCGCAGGTGCCCGACGTGGCAAGGCCGGTCTTTTCCTTGATGCAGGCGTTGCACTTGCCATTGCAGGCGCTGTTGCAGCAGACGCCGTCGGCGCAAAAGAGGCTCAGGCATTCGACGGTGGTGCCGCAGGGACTGCCCAGGTTCTTCTTGGCGGCGCACCTGTGGGCGACGAGATCGCAATAGCTGTTGCCGAAACACTCTCCGTCGTTGGCGCAGCTTGCTTTGCAACCGGTGGCGTCGCAGGTGGCACCACCGCAATCCTGGACGGGGCGCGCGGAGCAGGTTCCGTTCCCGTCGCAGCTGAGTGATGGTTGGTACTGGTTTACGGCGCATGAGGCGGCGCCGCACATCGTTCCAGGGTTCCATTTGCGGCACTGTCCGTTGCCGTCGCAGGTGCCGTCCTGGCCGCAGGTGGTCTGGTCGGCGCTGTCGCATTCGTTGTCCGGATCGGTTTGCGAGGTGATGGGCTGGCAGCGGCCGCTGGTTTGGCCGGTCTTGTCGTTCGAGCAGGCGTAGCACTTGCTGGCGCAGGCTGACTCACAGCAAACACCGTCGACGCACGATTGGCTCACGCACTCGACGCCCATCTTGCAGGCGGCGCCCATGTTCTTCTGGGCGGTGCAGATCTTCGTCGTGGGATCGCAGTAATTGGCGCCGGTGCAGTCCTGATTGCCGTTGCACATTCTCTTGCAACCGGTGAGGGCGCAGGTGCTGGCGCCACAGTCGTCGGGCGTGGCCGGCGCGCAGGTGCCGCTGCCATCGCAGGTGCGGGTGGCCACGTATTTGTTATCGGCGGTGCACATGGCGGCGGCACATTGCGTACCCGACGCCCATTTGCGGCACTGACCTTTGCCGTCGCAAGCGCCGTCTTGTCCGCAACTGGTCGAATCGGCGCCGTCGCATTCGGTGTCGGGATCGCTGCCGGCGGTTACCGGCAAACAACGACCGTTCGCCTGCCCCGTCTTTTCTGACGAGCAGGCGTAACACTTGCCCTGGCAGGCCGATTCGCAGCACACGCCGTCGACGCACGCGCCGGAGCCGCACTCGCCACCGCCACCGCAAGCAATGCCGTTCGCTTTCTTGGAAGCGCAGGACTGGGTCGCGGTGATGCAATAGCTGCCGGCCGCGCAATCGCTGTTCGATGTGCACATTTTCTTGCAGCCACTGGGTGTGCACATGCTCTGGCCGCATTCGACCGGCGTCACAGGTGCGCAGGCGCCCTTGGTGTCGCACGCGCTGGCGGGGGAGAAGGTCGACCCCGTGCATCCGGGATCGCTGCAGGCGACGCTGGAGTCATAATACCGGCAGCCTCCCTTGCCATCGCAGGTGCCGTCGTGACCGCAGGACTTCGGATCGTCGGCGGCGCAATTGTCTTTCGGATCCTTGCCGGCCTGGACCGGGGCGCAAGTGCCGTTCTTCTGGCCGGTCAGCGCTTCGGTGCAGGCGGTGCAGGCGCCAGCGCAGGCGGTGTCGCAGCACACCTTGTCGGGTGAGCAGTTGCCCGAGCCGCACTGGTTCAGGTTGTCGCACGCTTCGCCGACGATCTTCTTGATCTTGCAAGTGCCGTTTGCGCAGAAGTTGCCGGTTGGGCAGTCAGGATCGCCCGAGCATGGTTTGGCGCAGCCAGTGATGACACAGGCCACGTTGCCGCAGGCCATGGTCATTCCCGTGTCGCACGTGCCTTTGCCGTCGCAGGTGCCCGCCGCGGTGAACTTTCCGTCAGTGGAGCAGGCAGCAGGCGCGCAAACGTGGTCGGGGCCCTGCTTGCGACAGGCGCCCGCGCCGTCACAGGTCCCGTCCTGGCCGCACTTGGTGGTAGCGCTCTGGTCTGTGCAAACGCCGCGCGGATCCATGCCGCCCACGACGGGGCCACAGGTGCCGTTGTCCAGCGTCGTGAACGCCGCCGCGCAGGCCATGCAGGTGCCCTCGCATTTGTCCGCGCAACAGACGTCGTCGCGACAAAATCCTGAAGCGCAGTCAGTGTCCGTGCTGCATGGCTTGCCCTTCTCGGCGCTGCCCGGAGGCACGACCACCACACCTTCGCCCGGAACGTCAGAAGACCCGTCAACATCACTGCCAGTCGGTTGATCGCCAGGCACGTCGACACGGTCCTTTGCTCCGTCCGGACCGTCGTTTCCGCCATCGACGTGAATCTTCCGCGGGGTGCCACAGCCGTTGATCACGAACGCCAATGCAATTAGGGCCGGGCCGAGTCTAAGGGGCTTCATGGATTGATCTCCTGACTGTCAGAAACGGATCGAGCACAACAGGCCAGTTGCCCCGGTGGGGGCGCAAGCAGCCATGGCGTGGGTGTACGCCGACGCGGAACTGTTCTGAGCCTTGAAAAAGAGCACAGTCGATGCCGCGGCCAATGCCCCGCCGGCGATCAGTCCGATGACGCCGACTGTGCGATCGGTGTGCCAGGCGTCGAATCGGTTCTGGCACTCTGAACTGCTGACTTTGGTATTCCCCGAGACCACCGCGCCCGTCACATCGTCCTGACCGCAGTCGTTGTCAAAGCTGTGGAACTTGCTCTGGGACAGCAGCAAAAACGTCGTGCCCGCTGCCAGAGACAGGCCGGCGGCGGCGCCGGTGATCCATCCTGCCAGGCGCAGGCGGCCGTCTGCGCCGGGCGGCGGGGCGGGTTGATCGTTGGGCGCCTGGGCGTTCAGTTGAACCGCTGGCCCGGACGAGGCCGGAGTCTCGGTCGAGGCCCGGGGCATTGCCAGCCCCCCACCTGCGCTGTCGCTCTCGATGTGCTTGAGCCTGAACACCTCTGCGGCCAGCTCGCCCGGCGTGACGGTCACCTTGCGCGTCACCGACACGAATCCTTGCGCGCGTACGGTCACCACGACCTCGCCGGCGGTCACGTGGCGTTCGGGCAGCGGGATGGTCCCGACCGGATCGCCGTCCAGCTCGACGATGGCGCCGGCTGGCTCGCCCTTGACGGTCAGCGCGCCCAGGTGGCGACGAATGACACCCATGGCCTCCGTCAGGACGGTCCGCTGGCGGGCGATCCAGGGATCGCTGGCCTGGCTCATGGCGTCCGCCAGGTCTCGCTCGGCGTCGGCCCAGCGACCGATGGCCTGTTCGGCGAGGGCGATCTGCGTCTTGGCGCGCGGGCTGGGGGCCAGCCGATAGGCGTTCTGGAACAGCTCCAGCGCCTCTTCGTTCTTGCCCTGGCGCCGCATTTCAATGCCCTTGCTTATGGCGGCGTCGGCGTCCGAGGCGCTGTCCGCCCAGGCAATTTGAGGCGGAAGGACGGTGGCTAGGACGGCCCAAAACAGCGGGGAAAAAGCCAGGATCTTGCAATAAGGGTAGGTCACGGGCGGAATGTACCCCAATTGTCGGAGCCCTCGGACGCAAGTTGCGTGTAACAGTTGGCGGGATCACGCCAGGCGCCCCGCACCCGAGGACCTGGGACGCCACCGCCCCCCGGTTGACGCGCCCCTTCGGCAATGGCAGGATTCGCGCCTTCTCGGGGCAGGCGACTGCCTTCATTTACCGTGCTCAAAGCCCTCACAATATTCAGCGGAAACGCCAACCGGGAGCTGGCCTCGGCCATCTGTCGGTACGTGGAAACGCCCATCGGCAACGCCGAGGTGACCCGCTTTGCCGACGGCGAAATCTACGTCGAGATCAACGAGAACGTCCGCGGCGTGAACTGCTTTGTGGTTCAGCCCACCTGCGCGCCGGTGAACGACAACCTGATGGAACTGTTGGTCATGATCGACGCGCTCAAGCGCGCCTCGGCCGGATCCATCGTCGCCGTCGTCCCCTACTTTGGTTACGCCCGCCAGGACCGAAAGAGCAAGCCGCGCACGCCCATCTCGGCGCGCCTGGTGGCTGATCTGTTGACGGCGGCCGGGGTCGACCGGGTGCTGTCCATTGATCTACACGCCGGACAGATCCAGGGCTTCTTCAACATCCCGGTCGATCATCTGTACGGCATGCCGGTGCTGATGGATTACCTGCGCACGCGTTTCACGTCAGAGGCGGTGATCGTGTCGCCCGACGCGGGCGGCGTGGAACGGGCGCGCGCCTACTCGAAGCGCCTGGGCACCAGCCTGGCGATCATCGACAAGAGGAGGCCCGCCCCCAACGTCAGCGAGGTGGTCAACATCATCGGCGACGTCAAGGGACGCGACGCCATCATCGTCGACGACATGGTCGATACGGCCGGCACGCTATGCGCGGCGGCCCAGGCCATCAAGCAGCAGGGGGCGCGCGCGGTGTTCGCCTGCTCGACGCACGGGGTGCTTTCCCACCCGGCCATCGAGCGCATCGTGGCTTCGCCGCTGGAAGAGCTGATCATCACCGACACCATTCCGCCCCGGCCAGAAGTACTCGCCTCGGGCAAGGTCAAGGTGTTATCGGTGGCGCGCATCCTGGGGGAAGCGGTCAAGCGCATCCACCACGGCGACTCCATCAGCTCGCTCTTCATTTAATAGATGTAGAAGATAGTCCGCCAGCAACTGTACCCAGGAATCAAAGGAACCAAGTCATGGATTTTGCAAAGGTCAGCGTCGAGCTTCGCAGTCAATCGGGCAAGGGTGGGTCGCGGAAGGTCCGCGCCGGCGGCAAGGTCCCCGGTGTCCTTTACGGCCACAAGGCAGAGCCCCTGTCGGTGTCGTTCGACGAAAAGACGCTGGTGCAGTCGCTGGACAAGGAAAAGCGCCGCAACACCGTCTTCACGCTGACCGTTGCCGGCGGCGGCAAGAGCGAAGAGGTGACGGCGATGATTCGCGACGCGCAGATCGATCCGCTGTCGCGGCGCCTCATGCACGTCGATTTCCTGCGCATCAGCCTGGACGACGAGGTTCACGTCACCGTTCCGCTGTTGCTGACCGGCAAGGCGGTCGGCGTCACCAACGGCGGCAACCTGCACCAGAGCATGCACGCCATCCTCATCGCGGCCAAGCCGGCGGCCATCCCCACCAAGCTGGAGGCGGACGTCACCGGGTTGGAGATCGGGTATGCCCTGCACGTCAGCGACCTCAAGCTGGGCGCCGGCGTGCGCGCGCTGATGGATCCCAAGGAAGCCATCGCATCGGTGGTGGCGCCCAAGGCTGAAAAGTTGGAAGCGGAAGCGGCCCCCGTGGAAGGCGCGGTTCCGGCCGAGGGCGCGCCCGCGGCGGCTGGCGCAGCCGGCGCGGCACCGGCCGAAGGTGGTGCGGCAGCCAAGGGCGGCGCCGCTGCCCCGGCGGCGGCCGATAAAAAGGGAGAGAAGAAGGGGAAGTAACCCGCCCCATCCCCTCATTGGAATCCGGACATGTGGCTGGTGGTTGGGCTGGGTAATCCCGGCGCCGAATACGCTGCCAACCGCCACAACATCGGATTTCAGGTGCTGGACGAACTGGCCGCCCGCACCGGATCGACGCCCTTGCGGCTGAAATTCGGCGCGGCGGTGGGCGAGGCCACGCTGGGAGGAGAGCGGATCCTTTTTTGTAAACCCATGGAGTTCATGAATGTCAGCGGTCAGGCCACGGCGCGCGTGGCCAAGTTCTGGAAGATCCCGGTGGAGAACACCGTGGTCATCCACGACGACCTGGATCTGCCGTTCGGGCGTCTCAAGCTGGGCGCCGGCGGCGGGCACGGCGGCAACAATGGCGTGCGTTCGCTGATCGCCGAGCTGGGACCCGACTTTCGCCGCGTGCGCTTCGGCGTGGGCCGCCCACCAGCCGGGCGCGATCCGGCCGATTACGTGCTGAACGATTTTTCGCGCGCCGAACAGAAGGACCTGCCCGACCTGCGCATCCAGACGGCGAACGCCGTCGAGGCGATCATCACGCTGGGTCTGACTGCGGCCATGAACAAATTCAACACCAAGAGCAAAAGCAGCAAGACGGCGGAGGACGGCGCGTGATGGTCACGGGCTGCCTTCTCTCCTTGCCCGTGGCGACACGGGACTAACGTCCAGAGGGAGAAACGACACATGGCACAAATGAGACTGGGTTCCAGTCGGGACATTCCCGGCCGGAAACGCGAGTACGAAACCATCTATATCCTGCGTCCGGAGAGCACGACCGACGTCATCGGCCAGGTCAACACCAAGGCCCGTTCGGTGATCGAAGCGGGCGGCGGACGCCTCTTGAAGGTGGAGAACTGGGGCAAGCGAAAGCTGGCCTATGAAGTTCAAAAGCAGATGAAGGGGGTCTACCTCTTCTTTTCCTACCTGGGGACGGCCGGCCTGGTGGAAGAGCTGGAGCGCAACCTGCGCCTCACCGATTCGGTCATCCGTTACTACTCGGTGAAGATGGCCGAGAACGTCGACCCGGCGGTGCGCACCTCTGATTTCAACGAAGAGGCGTTCACCAAGGCCGCCACGCCCGGTCCCGACGAGGAAGAGATCGCCACCGGCCAGGCCAACCTGCGCGCCGTCTTCGGCGACGAAGAAGAAGGCGCCTTTGACTTTGAAGAAGCCGTGTTCGGCGCCGTCGACGAACCCATTCGTTCCAGGGAGGACTAAAGCCATGGCCATGGATCGCGAAGAACGAGGAGACCGGGGCGATGGCGACCGTGATGCGCCGAAAAAGCGCACGATGGGCCGGCGCAAGCAGTGCAAGTTCTGCGGCGACGAGACCATCAAGATCGACTACAAGGACGCCGGCTTGCTGAAGTACTTCATCACCGATCGCGGCAAGCTGGTGCCGCGGCGGATTTCCGGCAACTGCGCCAAGCACCAGCGCGAAATCGCGGTAGGGGTCAATCGCGCCCGCATGATCGCGCTGATGCCCTTCGCCGTCACGGGGAACTAAGCCATGCAGATCATTCTCAAGGAAGACATGGACCACCTCGGTAAATCTGGCGAGGTGGTGAACGTCCGCACGGGTTACGGACGCAATTATCTTCTGCCGCGCGGGTTCGCGGTGCTGGCCACGGCCGGCGACATCGCCCGCGTCGAGCACGAAAAGAAGATCATCGCGGCCCGCACCGCCAAGCTGGCCAAGGAAACCCAGGCCGAGGCCGACCGCCTGTCGCAGGTGGCGGTGTCGATCCCGCGGGCCGTCGGCGAGGAAGACAAGCTGTTCGGGTCGGTCACCACGCGTGACATCGCCGAGGCGCTGCAACAGCAGGGCGTCACCATCGACTCGAAGAAGATCCACCTGGACGAACCGATCAAGGCCCTGGGCCTGACCGAGGTTTCGGTCAAGCTGGGCCGCGGCGTCCAGGCCAAGATCAAGGTCTGGGTCGTCAAGAAGGAGTAGACCGTTGGCACGAATGTCGGGGCCGCACTAGCAGGCTGCTGAACAAGGACCGTTCTCTCGGGGATTCAATCCGTCCAGACTTCGTGGGCGTGGGGATAACGGGCTCGATGACTGCGCCGGTCGGCCGCGTTGGCCGGCCGGCGGCCTCGCTCAGGCCGGGGTAGGTCTGAGCAGCCGTACCATCCTGGTCAGGTTGTACGCCGCCAGCACCCAGTAGCCACTGGCCCAGGTCTTCATCCGACCCTTCATGCGTGTCT
>JAXDMH010000264.1:0-4621 GCA_034666225.1 Myxococcales bacterium | reverse complement strand
CGGCGGCATGCGGATCCGTCCGCACAGCGCGGTGTTCACCGACGACCCGGCCGCGTTCAACACCGGCGACCCGGCCAGCTCTATGTCCCCCACGTTCATGGGGGCGGACATCACGACGCACGCCGGGATCAGCATCGGCAACGAGTTCATCGGCGGCCTCGGCCTCTCTTACGGCATCGTGCCGCAGAAGTTCGACGTCGTCGGTGAGGTCTACGGCAACTACGGCGCCGACTCGAAGAAGATCAATCCTGATCTGACTACCAGCAAGATGGGCCCCTCGGCCGAGGCGATCGCCGGCATCAAGCTCTATCTGGCGCGCAACTCGTTCTTCGAGGTGGGCGGCGGGTACAAGGTGGCCGACGGCTACGGTGGCGGCGCGCCGCGCGCCTTTGTCGGCTTCATCTTCGAGCCGTCGATTGGCGACCGCGACGGTGACGGCTACAAGGACGACGTCGACCAGTGCCCGGACGATCCCGAGGACTTCGACGACTTCGAGGACGCCGACGGCTGCCCCGATCCCGACAACGACAAGGACGGCATCCCCGACGTCGACGACAAGTGCCCCAACGAGCCCGAGACCATCAACGGCAAGGACGACGAGGACGGTTGCCCCGACAAGGGCCAGGGCGAGGTCAAGATCGGCCGCGAGGAGCTGGAGACCTTGCGTCCCATCTTCTTCGACACCGATCGGGCCCGCGTCCGCCACGCCTTCTACAACATCCTGGGTCAGGTGGCCTCGACGCTGAAAGCGCACCCGGAGATCGGCCGCTGCGCCGTCGAGGGACACACCGACGACACCGGCCCCGAAGAATGGAACCAGAAGCTGTCGCAGCTGCGCGCGCAGTCGGTGGTCGAGTTCCTGGTCAACAAGGGCGTCGATCGAAAGCGCCTGGCCGCCATTGGGCACGGCGAGAAGGTGCCCTGGGCGTCGAACGAGACGCCGTGGGGCCGCGCCAAAAACCGTCGCGTCATCTTCCACATTGAAGGCGTCAACGTCGAAGACGAGCAGAAGCAAGAGCGGCGCAAGAAGGTTCGCGAACACAAGGCGGCCACGAAGGCACGCACCTCCGAGACTCGGGAAGACGACGCGCCCGCGCCCCCGTCCCTAGAGCGCGCCAGACCGTCGGGCGAAAAACCCAGCCGAGAAAAGCCCACCAAGGAACCGGCCGGCGCCCCGGCGCGCGGCAAATCGACGCCGGACGCCGCTCCTGCTTCGCCGCCATCGTCGAACAAGGCGCCGGACAGCAAGCCGGAAAACCAGGAGGCGACGCCCGCCGGACGAACCGCTGTCGCCCCTCTACCCAAGGCGGCCCAAACAGGGCGCTCGAAGGCGCCGAAAGCAGAGCCGCAAAATCCGACGACGCTGCGCGAGCTTCTGAAACTACCGGACAGCGGTGGCCTGGACGAAGCGCCACCGCCCCAGGACGGCCCCCGCGACCTGCCGAAGCGCCGCCCGCGCTAGTGCGGCTTCGCCGCCGTGGAAGGGGCCTGCTGGCCCCTCAGCTCTGCACTCGGCACCAACCCGTCACCCACCCCGCCCCCGCGCTTCGCGCGGGCCTCGCCACGAGCCCTCCCCGATGCGACGAGAGCCGGGCCCGGATCGCCTCGGCATGCCGTGTCTCCGGCGGGCAAAGCCCGCCTCCGATCCGCTCAGTCGCCGCCGGCGCTGCCGCCCGCGTACAGCGCATCGATGGTCGGCTGGTACTTCTCGATCACCACCTTGCGTTTGACCTTGAGGCTGGGCGTCAGCTCGCCGGCCGCCTCCGAAAATTCCTGGGGCAGGATGGCAAAGCGTTTGATGGTCTCGTACGACGCCAGCGTGGCGTTCAGCTGATCGATGTCCTGCTGCACAGCCGCCCGCAGCGGCGCCGAATTCGAGATCTTGCTGGCGTCCCCGTTGCCAAACCGCTTGACCGCCTCTTCCGACGGCGTCACCAGCGCCACGCAGTAGGGACGTTTGTCGCCATAGACCACCACCTGGCTGACCAGCGGCGAGCGCGCCTTGATGGCGTTCTCCAGCGGCTGGGGCGCCACCTTCTTGCCCCCGGCGGTGACGATCAGATCCTTCTTCCGATCGGTGATACGCAAGAGGCCGTCTTCCATCGCGCCGATGTCTCCCGAGTGAAACCACCCGTCGGGCTCGACCGATTCAGCGGTGGCGGCGGCGTTGTTGTAGTACTGCCGGAACACCGACGGGCCGCGCATCAGGATTTCCCCGTCGTCGGCAAAGCGCACCTCGACGATGTCCAGCACCGGTCCCACGGTTCCGAAACGAAACTTGTCGATCCGGTTGAGGAAGGCCGCCGCCACCGTCTCGGTCAGGCCGTATCCCTCCAGGATCAGCAGACCGACGGCGTGAAAGAACTCGCCGATCTCGGCGCCCAGGGGCGCTCCGCCTGAAATCAGGAAGCGACAGCGATCGAGCCCCAGGCGCGCCCGCAGCTTGCTGAACACCAGCTTGTCCGCGATCGCCCGCTGCAGGCCCAGCCACGGTCCCACCATCTTGCCGGTCCGCTGGCGCAGCGACGCTTCCTTGCCCACGCGCATGGCCCAGGCGATCAGCTTCAGCTTGGTGGGCGAGCCCTGCTTCATCCCCGCCTGCACGCCGGAGTAAAACTTTTCAAAGATGCGCGGCACGCCGGCCATGAACGTGGGCCGGGTCTCGACCAGGTTGTCTTTGATCTTCGGGATCCCCTCGGAAAAGATGGTGACGCAGCCGATCTCGAAGGGCGCCCATTCCAGCTCGCGCCCCAGAACGTGGGCCAGCGGCAGGAACAGGTACTGCTCGTCGTCCTCGCGCATCTCCATGGCCCGCACCACGCTGCAAACACCGGAGGCGAGATTCTGATGGGTGAGGACCACCCCCTTGGGGTTTCCCGTGGTGCCCGACGTGTAGATGATGGTGAACGTCGAATCGGGTCCCACGGTCTCGGCGTGCTTGTCCAGCTCGTCGGGGTGGGCGCCGCTCCAGGCGCGCCCGGCCGCGCGCAGACCTTCCAGTGACTGCACAAAATCGGTGGCTCCTTGCACCGCCTCGACCACCGTGACGACCGAGCGTCCCTTGGCGTCCGGTTTTTCCAGCTTGGCGTCGCCGGCGATGTGGACCAGCGACATCACCGTGAACAACCGGTGGCGCAGGGGGATCAGCTTGTCCAGCTGGGCGGCGTCTTCGACGATGACCACCTTGGCGCCGGCGTCGCGGATGATGAACTCGCACTGCTCGGCGGTGTTCGACGCGTAAATGGGCACGGTCACCGCGCCCGCCAGCAGGATACCCAGATCGCACAGCACCCATTCCAGGCGGGTCTGCGACAAGAGGCAGATCCGATCGCCGGGAACCACGCCCTGGGCCACCAGACCGGAGGCGATCTCCCGCGCCACGGCGTCGGCCTCCGCCCAGGTCACCGTGGCCCAGGCGTTGCCCTCCTTGTGACGAAAAGCGGGCCGGCCAGCGCTGCGAGCCACCCGCCGTTTCCACATCTCGACGGCTGTCTTGGGCTCGCTCTTACGGAGCTCGGCCAGAGGAGCGGGGGCGGTCATACCCGGGATAGTATAAAATTCTGGTCATGGCCGCGAAGTCTTTGCCCCGATGGCGCCTGGCGCTGCGGGCAATGACCATCGCTTTCCTGGTCGCCAAGCACTGGACGCGCTGGTGGGTCGGGTGGTGGATCCTTCTCGTACGGCTTCGCGGCAAGAGCCGCCGGCAGGCCTGGTTCGGGCAGGTGGTGCTGGATCTTTTTCGAGACCTGGGCGCCACCTTCATCAAGGTCGGCCAGATCATGAGCACGCGGCCCGATCTCATCCCCGACTACATCTCCCGGTCGTTGGAACAGCTGCAAGACGACGTCGGTCCGTTCCCGTTCAACGCCGTGGTGCGCACGCTGGAAGAGGACCTGGGCCGCCCCATGAACCAGCTGTTCGCCGAATTCGCCCCGGTGCCGCTGGCCTCGGCTTCCGTCTCCCAGGTCCACAAGGCCCGCCTTCCCGGCGGCCGGATCATCGCCGTCAAGGTCCGCCGCCCCAACGTCGTCGAGCTGTGCACCTTCGACCTGGCGGTGATGCGCATCGGCGCCCGCATCGTCAATGCTATCCCCTCCATCGCCACCTTGGCCCCCATCGACACCGTGGAAGAGTTCGGGCGCGCCGTCTTCGCCCAGCTGGATTTTCGCATCGAGGCCCGCAATAACCGGCGTTTTCGCGAGAATTTCCGGGGTCACGACACGGTGATCTTCCCGGAGATCATCGAATCGCTGTCGACGGAGCGAATCCTGACCATGAGCTTTGTCGAGGGGACGAAGATCCTGGCCACCCGCAACACCCGGTCCGATCCGAAACGGGTGGCCCGGCTGGGTCTGTCGGTGCTGCTGAAGATGATCTTCGAGGACGGGTTCGTGCACGCCGATCTGCATCCGGGCAACATCTTCATCACGCCCGACGACAAGATCGCGCTGTTAGACCTGGGCCTGGTGGGCGAGCTGGACGATCCCCACCGCCGCGGCTTTGCCCGCTTCTTCTCCGCCTGGGCTCAGCGCGACGGCGACGCGATGGCCCGCATCATGTACGAGATGTCCGCCAACGCCCGGCCCGGGCACCCCGCCCCGCCCGACCCCGAAGCCTTCGA
>JAXDMH010000263.1:0-6850 GCA_034666225.1 Myxococcales bacterium | reverse complement strand
TACGACTGGTGGAGCGAAGCGCTGCACGGCGTGGCCCGGGCCGGCGTGGCCACGGTGTTTCCGCAGGCGATCGGTCTGGCGGCGACGTGGGACCAGCCGCTGCTGGGGCAGGTGGCGGCGGCCATCTCCGACGAGGCGCGGGCCAAATACCACGCCGACGTGGCGCGGGACGGCGGCTCCGGGCGCTATCACGGCCTGACCTTCTTTTCACCCAACGTGAACATCCTCCGCGATCCGCGCTGGGGGCGGGGCCAGGAGACGTACGGCGAGGATCCCTTCCTGACCGCCCGCCTGGCGGTGTCATTCATTCGCGGCCTGCAGGGAGATGACCCGCGCTATTTGAAGGTGGCGGCCACCGCCAAGCACTTCGCCGCGCACAGCGGTCCCGAGGCCGGCCGCCACGCCTTCGCGGTCGAGGTCAGCGAACACGACCTGCGCGACACCTACCTGCCCCAGTTCGAGGCCGCCGTGCGCGAGGGCGGCGCGCAGGGGATCATGCCCGCCTATAACCGACTGAACGGCCAACCCTGCGCAGCTAACCCACGCCTGCTGGGCGACATCCTGCGCGGCGAATGGGGGTTTGACGGCGTGGTGATCAGCGACTGCGGCGCCATCGATGACATCGTCCATGGTCACCACGCCGCCGGCAGCGCCGCGCAGGCCGCGGCGGCCGCGGTGAAAGCCGGCACCGATCTCAGTTGCGGCGATTCGTTCCGGGCGCTGGGGGCGGCGGTGCGGGCCGGCCTGGTGGACGAGGCAACGATCGATCGCGCGGTGACGCGCCTTTTCGCCGTGCGCTTTCGCCTGGGGATGTTCGACGCGCCGGCGCGCGTTCCCTTTGCTGCCATCGCGTCGTCGGCGATCGATTCGCCCGAGCACCGGCGTCTGGCGCGGCGGGCGGCCCAGGAATCGCTGGTGCTGCTGGAGAACCGCCGTGGCTTTCTGCCGTTGCGTCCGGAGATTCGCCGGCTGGCCGTGATCGGCCCGGGCGCCGATGACGTCGGCGTGTTGCTGGGGACGTATCACGGCACGCCGTCGCAGGCCGTGACCATCCGCGCCGGGATCGCCGCCGCTGCCGCGCAACGGGGGATCACCGTTTCCTACGCGCGTGGTGACGCTCCGGGTGGCAGCGCCCAGGAGTCGTACACCGCAAGCGCGCGCGCCTTGGCCATCGCCGCCCACGCCGACGCCGTCGTGCTGACCCTGGGGCTGTCCCCCGGCGTCGAAGGCGAGGAAGGAGACACGCCCGGTCCGCTGGCCGGCGATCGTGCCGACATCGAGCTGCCGCCCGCGCAGGATCGCCTGCTGCGCTCGGTGGTCGGGCTGGGCAAACCGACCGTCCTGGTGCTGACCGGCGGCGGCGCGCTCGGTTTGCAGTGGGCCCAGCAGCACGTCGACGCCATCCTCATGGCCTTTTATCCCGGCGAAGAAGGCGGCACAGCGGTGGCCGACGTCCTCTTCGGCGACGTCAACCCGGCCGGCCGTTTGCCCGTCACTTTCTATCGCTCCGTGCGCGCGCTGCCGCCGTTCACCGACTACCGAATGGACGGCCGCACCTATCGCTACCTGCACCAGCCGCCGGTCTACGCCTTCGGCCACGGCCTCTCGTACACCACGTTCCGCTATGCGAATCTGCAGGTGACTTCCACCGGCAACGTCTTCACCGTCCACGTCGACGTCGAAAACATCGGCCGGCGCGCCGGCGACGAAGTCGTCCAGGTCTATGCCAGCGCTCTGGCGCCGCCCGTTCCTGCGCCCCACCGCTGGCTGGTTGGATTCACCCGGATCCCACTGCGCCCGGGCGAGCGCAAAACGCTGACCATCCCTTTACCCGACCACGCCTTCTCCCTCGTCGACCCCACCGGGCGGCGCCAAAGTTTTCCCGGCGACTACGCCATCGCCGTCGGCGGCCGCCAGCCCACCGACACCGACCAGGGACTGACGGCACGTCTGACGATTGCCGCCCACGCGCCCTGACCCGTTGATCGTCAGGGGGTGGAGGTCGGTTTGCTGCCGAAGCCGAGATCGATGCTGTCGAGGTCGGGACCGGTGCCGCCCAGCACCTTGTCCACCGCGAAACGGAGCAGGTCGCCTTTGATCGGCTTGACGATCCAGCCTTTGACGCCAGCGTCGCGGGCGCGGCGGATCACCGACGGTTGTCCGTCGCTGGTCAGAATCAGAAAGGGAACCAGGCAGTTGTTTTTCTGGCAGGCGATGATCAGCTCCAGGCCGCCCATGCGGGGCATGTTCAGATCGCACAGGACCAGGTCCAGCTCGCGGGCGGTGCGGATTTTTTCCAGGCCGTCCAGCCCGTCGTACGCCTCCAGCACGTCATAGCCGCCCGGAGTCAGGGCGTTTCGCACCTGCTCCCGGATCGAGCTTGAGTCGTCGATGACCAGGACGCGCTTCACGCCTCCCGGATCGGCTGAATGACGGCGACTCTGAAGGGCGCTATTCGACGACGCGATCGATCCGTTGCAGCGCCCCTTCGCGCAGGCCGAAGCGGAGGCGGATCTCGCGAATGTTGGCCACCGTCACCGTCGAGACCGGCAGCTCGACCGGAATGCCCTCCGCGCTCCATTGTCGCTCGGCAAGTTCGAAGACCAGGTTGGCGGTCTGCACCCCCAGGGCGTCCAGATCGGGGACGACGGCGAACGTTCCAAAGTGCGCCTCTTCACTGACCAGGGCCGCGACGCCCACGATGACCGGCGCGTCCAGCGCGGCGGCGCCTGTCCGCCACGCCGTCTCCAGGAATTCCGCGCCCTGAAGTAGTCGATTGTCGTTAAGGACCCACAGCGCGTCGATCGGGGGGCCCGTCTTCAACTTGCGCAGGGCGGCCTGGACCTCGCGCCGGTCGGGATCGGCCGACACGGCCACCGCGACCAGCTCGATCTGTTCCTTGGCCGCCAACGCTCGTTGCCGTTCGATGAAGTCGCGGAACACCGGACGATGGATCACGCCCACGCGCCGCACCGGGGTCTTGACGATGTCGCGCAGGCGGACGAACGCCGAGACGCCGGGGACCTCGTAGGTGACGCCGGTGCTGTTGGGAACCTGGGGATGGATCTCCTCGAGGAAAGAAGACATCGCCACCACCGCGGGGATGCCCGGCCCGGTCGCCGCGCTGGCCGCGCGCGTTGCTTGATAGCCGCGATAAAGCTTGATGGTGCGGTTGTCCATCACCACGACGGCCGCGGCCCCGCTGTGTTCCAGCGCGGCGCGGAAACTGTCGGCCGTCGTCTGGGTGTCGACCAGCTGGGTTTGAACGTCAAAGTCCTTCTTCAGCTCGTTCACCAGCGTGCGCCTGACCGCGTGAAACGACGGCGAGTCGGGCATGGCCACCAGCACCAGCGGTTTGCCCGGTCGGCGCGGCGGATCGGCGGTCAGCGCCGGCGGGGCCACCGCCGCCGGGAAGACGTGGGCACAGCCACCGAGAGGCAGGATGGCCGCCATCGCCGCCACGGCGGTGCAGAGTCGAAGTGGCCGCCACGTCGCCAGCCGGCTCATGGCAGCCTCCAGGCATCGACGCCCAGCATCCGGTTGGTGGCGCCGTCCAAGGCGCGAAACTGGCTGACGATCAGCTCGCGCGCGGCAGGGTTGTTCACGCCCACCGCCGGCAGCTTGACCCGCGTGGCGCCCAGCTCGCGCACGCGCAGGGGCAGGCGGCTGCGTTCGGTCATGTCGCGCACCGCGGCCGTGGGCGCCACGACACCGTCGGCGGCGCCCAGCTGCAACAGCGGCAGCAGGTCCTCCATCTTCGTGACCCGCTTGACCTTGATGTCGGTTGCCCCGACCAGATGGGTCACGAAGTCTTGCGTGGCCGCCCGTCCCAGCAGATCGACGGCGCCGATGGCTTTCCCGGAAAGCGAGCCGTCGATGGTGTCGCCCACCGACAGCAGCGAATAGGTCTCCCAGTCCAGTGTCCCGCGAAAGCCTTGCAGCGCCGGTGGGACTGCTTGGCTGAACAGCAGCGCGCCAATTCCCAGGACGGCGTCGGGCGGACGGGTCGTCATCGCTTCTTCAAAATCGCGGAAGCGACCGAACACGGTGACGTTCAGCGCGGGCAGCTTGCCCTTCAGCACCCGTTCCAGCTCGGCGAACTTGCTGTCGGTGTGCAGATAAACGTAAAGCAGCGGCGGGGCC
The DNA here is from genome assembly GCA_034666225.1 of Myxococcales bacterium. Classification (GTDB taxonomy): domain Bacteria; phylum Myxococcota_A; class Polyangia; order Fen-1088; family Fen-1088; genus DATKEU01. Next base: position 2,707 of record JAXDMH010000263.1, on the reverse strand, counting down.
GGCGCGGTCTCGGGCCGGGCAGGAAGCTGGGCGGAGGCCAGGGGCATGGGCCCTGCGCACAGGGCCAGCAGCAGCGCCCCCACGATGTTCCGCTGGCCGGCCGCGCGCCCCTTGGTCCGACGTCGGTCGGAGGTGGGGAGAACGCGCATGATGTCGCTGTCGTCGCTGTCGTCGCTGTCGTCGCTGTCGTCGTTTTGTTGGCGGGGCTTCATTCGGCGGCGCGGCGCGGGAGCAGCATCGGATGCTCGGCGACAAAAGGCCAGATGCGTCTTAAGCCCCGCCGGTTTTCCGTCGACAATGAAGGCGGGTTCTCCCGTGCAAACTGCAGACATCGTCGACGCCGTTCCCGCCATTCCCCCCGCCGAGATCGAGCGCCTCTTTGCCCGCGTCGCTGTGCGCAGCATCCGCGGCCTGTTCGCCGATTACGGTGTGGTGTCCGAGGCGGCCACCCCGGACCCGGCCATCGAGATTGTGTTGCCGCCGCTGTTTGGTCGGATCGGTTTCACCGGCGCCGGCATCTGCGGCAGCGTGGTGATGGGCGCATCGACGGGACCCTTGCAGCGGTCGTTCCCCGTCCCCGGCAAGATCGGCGACTGGGTCGCCGAATTGACCAATCAGCTGATGGGGCGAATCAAGAACGAGATGCTGCGCTCGGGGATCCAGCTGCAACAGGAGCTGCCCTCCGTGATCACCGTTGACCAGCTGCGCGAAGTGGCCGCTGATCTGCAGCCGTGGATTCTGGCCGCTGACGACGGAATCATCGGCGTGGGGATCGACCTGGACGTCGCGGACGCCATCGCGCCGGATCCAACGCTGTTGAACTGGGACGTGCCGCCGGAAGGCGAGCTGCTTCTCTTCTGATCGTTTGCCCGTTTGCCTGTTTGCCCGTTTGATCGACGGGCTCGCCCGTCGTTTGATCGTCTGGCCCGGCTAACGGGCAGGCTGGTCCAGCAGCGACTGACAGGCAGGCGGCAGTTTCACGGCCACGCCTTCCACCTCGTCGCGCTGGCGCCGCGTGTGCGTGGCCTGGGCGTCGGCGCTGAACCACCAATCGACGGCGGCGCAGTCGTCGCCGGCCGGCAGCGGCTCCTGGGCCTGACAGTCGGGACTGTCGGCGGGGCAGGTGAGCCGCACGTGAAAGTGATCGTGATGTCCCCACCAGGGACGGAGCCGCGCCAACCACAACGCCTGGCGCGGTCCTTCCGCGCAAAGCTGACGTTTGATGGCGGGATTGACGAAGATGCGATCGACCGCGGGATCCTGCGCGGCGGTCTGCAACAGGCGGCGCACCCGCTCCGTCCACAGCGGCGTGAACTTGTGCGTGCCCAGATCGACGACGGCGGGCCACACCACCGCCTCTCGTTGCTGGACAGTGAGGGTCGTGCCGGAAAATCCGCTGGGCGCCGCATAGCCAAGGTCGACGTCCAACCCGGTCTGATGGCTGCGGTGTCCGCTGGGCGTGGGACCGCCGCGCGCCTGGGAGAGATCGCCCACCAGCAACAGGCCCAGGCGCTGGCGCCGCGCCGTCGCTGACAGTCGGCGCACGAACGAGATCAGCGCCGGGTGGCCAAACCCACGGCGCCTGCCGGGATGGATGAGGACAAATCCGGGTCCGCTGGCAGGGAGCACGGCCGCTCCTTGCAGGCAGCCGGCCGCATACGTTCCGATGGCGCGCGCCTGGCCGGGCGCCGGCTGATGCTGGCGGTTCCACGCCTCGGCGACGGCGCGGGCGGTGACCTCTCCGGCGGGGCGCGCCGTCGTTTCAACGGGCGCTGGCGCGGCGCCCTGGTTTCCGTCGCGGGCGCCGCCGTCGGGTGCCGCGCCGTCGGGAGGCGCTGCTGCTTGCGCGGGGAGGGCAGTGCCGGCGCCCAGCAGCAACGCGCAGCCGACGATCACCGTCGCGCCGGAGGTCGACAGGCCGCTGCTCACTCGACGATGGGGGCGTTGTTGGGGAGGGCCGCGCCGCTCGGGCGGCTGCGACCGGGTTTGGGTGCCGGCCTGGTTTCGACCGGCGGCGCCTGAGGCTTCACCGGTTCGTTGCGCACCACCCGCCGCGTCCGGGAGGGGCTGGCTGTCGTCGGCGGTGGCGGTGGCGTCGCGGGCGTCGTGACGACGGGCGCGGCCGTCGTCGCTGGCGGCATTGTGTCGGCGGGCGCCACCGGCGGGAGGTCCTCGGGCGCCGGCGGCGCGGCGGCGGCAGGCGCGGGCGTGGGCGCTGGCGCGGGCGCGGGTGCGGGTGCCGTTTTCGCCGGCGTTGCGGGCGCCGCGGTCGCCGCCGACGTCGCTGTCGCGGCGATCGGTTTTTCATCCGGCGCGGCGGCCGGCGCTGAAGCAGGGGCGGCCGCCGTCTGGGCGTCGTTGTCGGTCTTCGCTTCGTGCCGCATGGCCGCGACCACGATCGCAATGACCGCCACCACCGCCAGCGCCGCCAGAAGAGGCAAGCGCGAACGCACGCGCGAGCGACCCAGCAGCGCGTTGATATCCTCAGACGACGACGCCGCTGTGCCCGCGCCCGCCGACGCCACCCTCGCCGACCCCGAGCCGGCCCTCGACCCCGACCTCGACGCTCCCGTCGTCAGCGGCGGCGCGGGCAAGGTCTGCGTGGACAGCACCGGCGCCCCGGCAAAGAAGGCCTGCCACAAGAGTCGCATCGACGGATTGGCCAGGACCAGCAACACCTCGCCCAGTTGTCGCACCGACGCAAAGC
>JAXDMH010000262.1:0-7225 GCA_034666225.1 Myxococcales bacterium | reverse complement strand
TGGCCCGCAACAGCGCGTTCGAGAAAAAATCAGGTGGCCGCCGCTGGCACAGCAGCGCCGCCGCCGCGACCGGCGCGTTTGCCACGGCCTGCCAATGGGCTTTGGAGAAAGCCTGGCCGTCACCCAGCCCCTGCCGCAGTCCATCGACGGTGGCGCGGGCCCGGGCCATCCGCTCCACCAGCGGACCAGCAAAACACAATTCCTCCGCCAGGCCGTCGATCAACACCTCCGCCGCCGACCAATCCAGCGTCAGCGTCCGATCGAGCGCGATCCGATCAGGCACCGCATGCAAGAAAGGCGAGCCGCGCACCGCCGACGAGTAAAGCGCCGTGAGCTCGTCGCGCTGCTGCTCCAGCTCGGCGCCCGCGCCGTCCAGCACGCCCCGGCAAGCGTACGAGATGCCGACCCGCACGCCGGTCGGCGTCCGCGTGAAGGAGAACGGAAAGATCTGGCAGGTGACCGGCTTGGCCTCGGCGCCGTAAGCAGCGTGGATGCGACAAAGATGATCGTCGGTCAGCGAGACACAGCCCTGCGGCCCCAGATGCAACGCCTGCCGCCCCGACCCCAGCGCCGCCGTCAGCCGGTTTGCCGGCACCAGCGGCGTCAGGTACGCGCGAACGCGTTCATACTCCCGCCCCACCAACGTAACCTGCCACCCGCGACAACAATCCCCGCACGACGTGCAATGATATTTCGCACTGGCCAGTGACAATCGCTCCGTCGCATCCACGGTCCAACCAGATGCACGCGTTGCGCCAGCTCATGCGCCCCGCAGATCGCCGTCGACAACATCCCTCAAAGCAGCTTCAGCACGATCACCGTGCCAGCGCCGGCACGATCACCATGCCACCACCCGCATCCGCAGCGCAGTCCGCGCGGCCTAAGGAATAATGGGCGTCACGCAGCTGGCGATGTCGAAGAGCATGAACTCGAGGACCTTCTCCTGCGGCGTCAGATCGGTGGTCACGCAGCCGGTGGGAAACGGCAGCATCGGAAGGTCGCTGCCCACGCCGCCGCCGGCGCTGACGTGAAGATCGCTGAGGACCACACGACCGCAGTGGCCGCCCGGAATCGGCGTGGTGGCGCTGAGGTACTGGACAGACTGGGGCGTCAGATCAGACGCGTAAATCCAGCGCTGCGAGATGTTCCCGCCCGCCGCCGAGTCGATCAGCCGCGTGTTGGCGTTCTGTTTGATGGTGACGATTCCCGGCGTGGTCGACCCGCCCACGATCGTCATCCACTGGCTCAGAGCCTGTCCGGTGGTGAACCCGGTTTCGATGGTCGCGTCGTACGGATTGGGAAGGCCCGGGTTGTGGGTGAACTTGGCGATCGATTGAAAGGAAGGCGTCCCTTTTTCGAACCAGTAGGCGTGCCAGTGAGACGCGAAGACGCGGCCACCCATATCGGCGAAGTCTTGCAGCGCCTTCAGCGCCTCGGGGCTCTTGGCCGACGGAGGATCCGCCAGACCAAATCCGCCGTACGTCCCCTGACCGCCTTCGCAGGCGTGCAAGATGATGTCGTACTTCTTGAGATTATCCAGGCTGTCCCACCAGGGATGCACGGGCGTGAAAGGCGCTCCGGCGTTGACCGTCGTGTCGTAATTCGTCGAGCCGCCGCCACCGGCGTATAGATTGATGCGGCCGGTGCCGCCTTCGGGTGTGAACTCTGCGTCGACGATGCCGACCTTGCGCAACAGACACTCCAGGGCGTCGGCTGAGCCGGTGGTGATGGCGAATCTGGGAATGTGTCCCTCGGCCTGGGTGCGCGGCAGTCGGATCTTATCCATATCGGTCAGCGGGTTGTCCATGCAGGCCGTCACATGCGGGATGGTGTATTGCCGTCGCCATTTGCCGACCTGAATGACCAGCGGGATATTGTCACCCGCGGGAACGTCGGTGAGGCCGGTGGCGCCCAGCTTGAACTTGCCGGACACGTCGCTCTTGGCGACGACGACCGGCTGTCCGGACAGCAGCGACGTCCCCGTGGCGGGATCGCACGGATCGCAAGTGGGGCCGTCGACGATGTCGGCCACGTCCTTGTTGGGGACATAGGCGGTGATGTTGTAGAGGGGAACCTTGCCGGCCGGGTCCATGATGATGCCGCTGACCGTGGTGCGTGCGCCGCCGGGGCAGGCGGCGACTGTGCAATTCCCTTTGTTGCACGTCGACTGCTTGCACTGAAGGTTTTCGCAGGGTGTCTGCGGCATCGGCATGACCGTGCTGCCGCCGCTGCCGCTGGTGCCGCCCTGCCCAGACGATCCACCGGTGCCGGTGCCGATGGGGCCACCGTCGGCCCCGACGCGGATGCCCGCGGCGGTGCAACCAATGCCCGCGCCGCCGACAACCAACATCGATCCCGTCAAGACAACGACAAAGGAACGCATGGCGACCTCCGGAAAAAAACAGTGGGGGGGACCGGCGCGTCTCAACCTGGAAAGCGCAGGGTCAGAACGACATGATGCCACATTCGCGTTTTTTTGGTTGGGCCTGATGACCGTCTGTCCCCGGACCGCCAGGACGGCGGAACGCACAAATGAAAATTCAGGGCAGCGTCAGGCCGGTGCCGACCCGTTCGTCGCCCGTTTGATGCGACGGGGCACCCGGGCCGCGGCGGTAAAGATCACCAGCAGAACCAACGAATAAATCAGGAATGCGCAATACCGCCCCACAGTGAACAAGTGGACAGCCGTGACTTGATTTCGGGTGACGATGACGACGAACAACAGCGGCGGCCAGACCGTCGCCCCCGCCGGCGCCAGCCAGCGCAGAACCCACTTGACGGTGCGGTTGGCCGCCGGGGACTGCAGCTGGTTGGGCGACAACGACGGCAGCAACAGGGCGAACATGGTGGCCGCGAAACCCATCGACTGACGAGGCTGGGCGTCCGAGCCCAGCAGGTTCGTGCCCCCCCACAGCACCGGGACCGCCGGGACCCGGAACAGCGCGGCGAACGCCGAAAAAACAGCGAACAAGAGGTAACTCCGTCGCCAGCTGGCGCGCATCGATTCGAAGGCGTCTGACATCGCCACGGTCTGATGCAGTCGCCACGCCAGAGGTGATCGGGCAAGCAAACGACGGAATGCCCCAGAATTTTCGGCGGCGTTCTTCTAATGGACCCGCGAACCTATGCAGCCACCGGCACGGCCCGATCGTGCCAGTGGTGGCAGCTGTGCATGAGTTGCATGGTTATTAACCGTAAATGACTGGCGTTTTTCCGGGACTTTCGCTTGGTCCCCAAATTGCTGAGGCGGTACCCCATGCGATACGAGGCCATCAGTCGGAGGCAGAGAAGTCACATGGAATTTCCAGGCTCCATCAACGACATCGAATCGGGGCAGCCGAGAAACGCGACCGCGATGTCGAGGACGATTCCCGAGCCGGTGATCATCGCTCCGGAAATGCAGCGGCTTTATCACCGGGCGGCCCAGGTCGCCCCGGCGCGAATTCCGGTTCTGATCGTCGGTGAGACCGGCGTCGGCAAGGAACACCTGGCCGAACTGATCCACACCAAGTCCAACCGGGCCCATCACCCGTTCATCCGCATCAACTGCGCGGCCATCACCGCCAGCCTGTGCGAGACCGAGCTGTTCGGACACGAGCGTGGCGCCTTCACCGGCGCCGAGCGAACCAAGACCGGTTGGCTGGAAGCCGCCGGCTCCGGCACGGTGTTCCTGGACGAGATCGGCGAGATGCCCGTGGCCCTGCAGGCCAAGCTGCTGCGCGCGCTGGAGGCCAACGCCGCCCCGCGCGTCGGCGGCACCGAGCTGCGTCCCATCGAGGCCCGCTTCGTCGCCGCCTCCAACCGAGATCTGGAACTGGAGATCGAAAAGGGGACGTTCCGGCGCGACCTTTACCACCGCATCGCCGGCGTCCAGCTGCGTGTCCCGTCGCTGCGCCAGCGCACCTCGGAGATCTTGCCGCTGGCCGAGGCCTTCGCGCGGGCCGCCGTTCGCGACCAGGGTCGCCCGACGCCGCAGTTTTCCCCGGCCGCCTGCCAGGCCCTGTTGCAACACGGCTGGCCCGGCAACATCCGCGAGCTGCGCAACACCATCGAAGCGGCGGTGCTGTTCTCGTCGGACGGCGTGATCGACGTCGACGAGCTGCAGCTGACGTCGCGCCTGCCCACCTATCTGGTCGATTCCACGCCGCCGCCTGTGACGATCGCCCGCGACCAGGGTCCTGTGTGGGGCCCCGCCCGCCCATCGCGCGACGCCATTGTCTGGGCCCTGGCCCACTGTGGCGGCAACCAGACCCTGGCCGCCGCTCAACTGGGCGTCGGCCGCCGCACCCTGTGCCGTTGGCTGATTCGCCTCAGCATTCCGCGGCCAAGGAAGGGGAACGCCTGAGCGCGCCCCCCGCGAAGTTGGCACCTCGTCACAGGTTCTTTGAAAGGTTCACCGACACGTTCCTCCGCTCCTGAGGTTCAGTCCGAATTCCTTCCGACCAGAACGGACCGGACCCCGAAGGCGCGGCAGGTGCACTTCAACCGGGAGCAACCTCACGATCCGCGCCTCGCCCGCACGGCCTTGCGGCGGAGTGCCCGTCCCTCGAAGCCGGGCGATCTCCGATCGTCGCGGGTCGATTGTCCGAGCAGATTGTATTCTTCGGGCCGCGCCGTTCGGTCCTCGCCGGAGGCCGCGAGAGGCGTTGGCTGGTGACACCGGATCGAGCGCGGCCTCCGGCTGCGGTCCGATTCTTTCCGGACCCTTCCAGCCTATCGTCCTCGAATACGGGCGTCACTCGACCTTGCGCAGGCGCCGCTCGATGAGCCTCCGCTCGGTCTTGGGAATTCCCGCCAGGCTCGCGACCGCCATCTTCACGATCCGTTTTGCCTGAGGCGCGATGTCGACGTTCTCACCATAATGATTGCGTAAGAGCGCCAGCACCTGCGCCTCGAAACTCCGACCGCACCGCTCTGCATCTGTCGCTATCCGCTTCCGAAGAGCCTCGGGGAAACGAATGGTCCGCGCGGTGACTTCGAATGACGGCTTCGGACTAGCCATGACCAGAAACATACCAATCTGGTGAACCCCGACAAGTTGCGGCCCTGCTGCGGCCCAGGGGCCGGCCTGGTTACGGGTGGGCCTTGTAATAGTCGACCAGCATGGGCGCCACCAGGGCGCCGGCGTTGTCGGTCAGGGTGGTGATGTTCATCAGAAACATTGAACAGTCGGGGACGTAGTACTTGGGGCCGACGGCGGCCAGGCCGCCTGATTTGTCGACGACGGCCTGGATGGCGTTTTCAATGTCTGGGCTGATCACGATGTTGCGGCTGGTATTGCCGGGGCACGGTTGATTGTTGGGAGCGCGCGCCAAAGTGAGAAGTTCAATCCGCCTGACACTGGGATATTTCGTTTTGATGTTTTGCACGTCTTTGGTGATTTCCGGTTCCCACACGGCGGGCGGGAAGGGCGGGCTGAACATATCCTAGTAAACAATCAGCAGAACCCGATCGGGTTTGGTGGGGTTGGTGGCGCAGGGCGAGGTGGTGGGGAGGTTCCAGATGGCGTTGTTGGGGTCGGCCCATTTCTCGGTCCAGTTGTTGTGCGCTGACTTGATCTCCCAGCGCTCGGTGCCGACCGCTTTTTCGAAGCCGGCGTCGTACCACTGGCTGGTCTGGAAGGCGCCCAGCACCAGTGTGCAGGTAAAGTTCGACTCCTCGCGCACGTCTGAACCAGCGCCGCCGCCTGCGCTCCCATCCGCGGCGCCGGTGCCAGCGGCATCAAGCGGCGTCACCGCGGCGTCAGCACCGGCGGCACCCCCCGAACCGGCCGGCGCACCGCCGCTGCCCGTCGCGCCGCCGCTGGCCATGTCGCCGCCACCGCTACCGCCGCTCGACGAAGTGTTCGACGAAGCGTCCGACGAGGCGTCACCCGCCGGCGGTGAGACGAACGAAGAGTCCTGCGAGCAGCCACCGGTGACGAACAACAACACTGCCAGAGTCACGCGATTTTTCATGGCGACAGAGGCAATATTGCCGCCGTTACGTCTTTACGAACAGCCTCTTTCTCCCAGCAATATTGGCCGGACCACCCGACCCGCACTGCCGGACATCTCTAGTTAGCCGCGTCTTGATTGACGGCGGTGACGAACTGGAACCGACCGTCCTTCACCGTGCTGACGCTGATCGTCGCCAGCGACGTGTCGCCGTTGGCGTCGAACTGCCAGGTCCCCAGCGCGCCGTCGACCTGCCCCGACCCCACCATGGCCTGGCGCACAGCCTCGCGGTTCTTTCGCCCCGCCTTCGCCAGCGCCTTCAGCGCCACCTGGGCGACGACGTATCCGTTGACCGAATAGCCTTCCGGTTCGATCTTGAAGCGCTGGCGATAGGCCGCCACGAACGCGGCGCCGCCGCCCGTCAGCTGATCGGGCGGCAGCCCGCCGAAGGTCACGAACGCCCGTTCATTCAGCACGTCGGCGCCGGCGGCCTTGATGAACGTCGTTTGAAAGCAGCCGTTGGGCGCCAGCAGGCGGCCCTGCGGTCCCGCGGCGGTCAGGACGTCGCGCGCGATGCGCCCGCCGCTGGGTTGCGTGGTGCCGCCGAAATAGATGGCGTCGGGGCGCAGCCGCCGGATGCGCTGCAGGATGGCCAGATACTCGGGAGCCTGCGGGTCGATCTTTTCGGCCGCGCTGGAAACCAACGGCAGGCCCAGCTGCGCCGCCGTGGATAAAAAGATGTCGGCGGTCCCTTGCCCGTACAGGCCGCCGTCGTGAAGAACGTAGACGCGCTTCCAGCCTTTGTACTTGGCGAACTCGGCCGCCACTTTTCCCTGGATGTCGTCGGTGGGGGAGACCCGGTAATAGGTGATCTTGCCGGTCGGTCGATAGATCTCGGGCTCGTTGGGCTCGGCCGAACCGGGCTTGGTCAGTCCGGCGTAGGAATTCGCCGGCGAGATGGCCACCAGGCCGGCGCGGTTGAGCACCGGCAGCGACACCTTGGCGGCGCCCGAATTGTACGGCCCCAGGTAAAACAGCACGTCAGGGTCGCTGACCGCCCGCCGCGCGTTGGCCGCTTCCAGGTCCGGATCCCAGTCGCCGCTCTGCGGTGAGGCATCGTCCCAGTCCTCGTAGGCGATCGAAAATTTGCCCACCTGCCCGTTCTGCTCGGCGATGGCCTGGCGGATGCCGTTGACGATGGCGTCGCTTTGCGCCCGCGACGCCCCGGCGCGCGGCAGGCTGGAGACCAGCTTGACGACGGTCCTGGCGGTGGTCGGGGAAGGCGCGGG
>JAXDMH010000261.1:0-16213 GCA_034666225.1 Myxococcales bacterium | reverse complement strand
GATGGCGCAGGACAAACAGGCGCCCGTGCAGACCTCACTACAGCAGACGCCGTCGACGCAGAACCCGCTGCGGCAGTCGTCGTTGGCGGCGCAGGAAACGCCCAGCGTCTTGCGTTGATCGACGGGCATCCCACCGCCAGCGCCGTCCGGTTCGTCACCGCCGTCGGGTGTGACGCTGCTGCCGCCGGTTCCCCCGGCGAAGTCGACCGACATATCTGCCGGGCGATCCATGCCGCCGCCCGCCCCAGCCGAGCCGTCGTTGTGCTGGCTGGGCGGGTTGGAATTCGCGCAAGACGCTACCGCGATGGCAAGACCCAATAACTGGGCCCAACCAACCACCGGGATTCGCCTCGATTTCCAAGCAGTGGGGCTGTCCATGTCCATGCTTTCTGTAAGCTGGGATTGTGAAGAGGATAACAGGATGGCCAGCAAATGAGGCCAACAAACCCGCGATCTTGCGTCAGGGTATCGCAAAAATTTGGCACCGTGCGTCCGAAAGTTCGGCCGGCCGGAGTGATCGCTTGCCTGGCCCGCGCATTACAAGGCTTTGAACTGCCCCCCCGGCGAAGCGCGTTCGTGAAGGCCTGGTCGACTGCTCGCCGTGACTCCTGCAAGGAAGAAGGTGCTGAATAAATGCGTAGTCGTCTGTTCACCGGTTGGCTGATCTGTTTGTCGGTCGTGGCTGGAGCGTCGCTGGGATGCGCGTCCAGCGAAAGCCCGGGCGGGGGCGGCACGGGCGGGCAGGCGGGCGGCACGGGCGGATCGGGCAGCGGCGGGGCGATTGCCGGCAGCGGCGGCGCGATGGCCGGCTCCGGCGGCGCCGATAGTTCGGGCGGCACGGGCGGTGCCGGCGGGCAGAACATCGCGGGCAACAGCGGCAGCGACGCGGCGGCGGCCGGAACGGGCGGCGCGACGACGGACGCACCAGCGGGCGACGCACCGACGGGAGGCCCCACTTGCGACGGCATCACCACGAAATTCTGCGACGACTTTGAGAAGCAGACCATGGGCGCGGCCCCGGCTGGTGCCTTCAAGGTGTCGGCCGCCGCCGGAGCGATGATCGTCGACGGCACCAAGCCGCACAGCGGGACCAGATCGATGCACATCAAGCTGGCGGCGCCGACCTCCGGCGGCGCCGAGATCACGTTCAGCCAGCAGTTTCCTTTCAATGATCAGCACGGCCGGTTGATGATGTTCATGAACAAGGTCCCCACCACCGGGGCCCACTGGGACGTCGTGCACAGCCGCAACCAGATGACCGACTGGGAGATCGGTGGCCAGGTCGGCGTCTTCGAACTGGTGTGCGATCCCCCCGACCACGGTCTCAATTCGAAGACCAAATTCCCCGAAGGCAAGTGGTTCTGCCTGCAATGGCAGTTCAAATACGGCGGAGTCGGGGCCGACAACACTTATGTGGCGAAGGTGGACGGCGTGGCGGTGGAGAAAGGTATGTTCACCGGTCCGAACAGCAACGGCGAGCGCTGGGTGGCCGGTCCCTGGCGCAGCCTGAACGTCGGCTGGGTCGGCTATCAATCATCGAACATCCCCATCGAACTGTGGATCGACGATCTGGCTTTCGGGGAACAAGAGATCCCCTGCACGGCACCTTGATCAGTCGCCTCGGTTTTTGAGTTCTTCGACGACCCTCAGCGTTGACTCGAGGATGGGGAGTTGCGCCTGATCCTTGGGCCGATTTGCCGCGCGTTTCGAAGCAATGATGTCAGCGAGGGAGGCCGAGACGACGGTGACCGTTCCGAGCGTGATGCTAACGGCCCTTGATCGCACGGCCTCGAACTTCAGGGCGCCGACCAACTCGTCAAAGAGGACGTCGATCGGGATCTCGCCGCCCACCATCGTGACGGCTTTGGCCAGGGGAGAGAGCTTTCGCGGTCGAGCCGCTCCGATTCGGATAGCCACGTCGTCAAGCTTGGTGCGATTGAGGGGGGTGTCTCGGACCAAGATATCGAAGTCCTGAGTGGTGATCGGCGCACCCTGGAGAGCGGCCCCGGCGGAACCAACCAGGATGGCCTCCAGCCGAGCATCAGTGAGCGCTTTCCATAGCAGCGCCAAGAATGCTTCGTCAGAGGACAAAGCCGTTGCCAGCGCGCCGCAAGATGAAGCGCCGCCCGCTTCCCGCTGGGCGGAGAAGGCTTTGAACGATCAGGACCAAATCGTCCGGGTCGATTTCCGGTAGTCGTGGGACAAGCCACGCAACCTGTTTTTCGAGGCGCTGCGCGAACAGCTCGGGATCCTCGGGGGCGGAGGGGCTTGGTTGCATGGCTCTGCCGTATTGTAGCCGAAGCCGTCTTACCCCGTCTGCCCAAGGTGAGCGGTGCAGGCAGAGCCCGCCCTCCTGGTGAAAATGGGCACCAATGGTCAGACGATCAGATGCTGTTTGACCAGGTCGTCGTCTAACTGGCCGATCTCGCCGCTGGCGACGGTGCGGCCGCGGTCCATCATGCAGAAGGTGCGGGCCACGCGGCGGGCGAAGGGGAGTTTCTGTTCGACCAGCAGGACCGCCAGGCCCGCTTCGTTGAGGCGCATGATGACGTCGCCGATCTCGTGGACGATGTTGGGCTGAATCCCCTCCGTCGGTTCGTCGAGGATCAGCAGTTTCGGATCGGTCACCAGGGCGCGTCCGATGGCCAGCTGTTGTTGCTGGCCGCCCGACAGGTCGCCGCCGCGCCGGTTCATCATCTTGGCCAGCACGGGAAACAGCGTGAAGACCTTGTCGGGCACGGCGGTCGAGCGGCCGGCGGCCAGGGCCACGCGCAGATTTTCGGCGACGGTGAGATCGGCGAAGATCTCTCGCCCTTGCGGCACAAAGCCGATCCCCAGGCGGGCGCGCTTCTCGGGGCGGGCGCCCGACAGTTCCTGTCCGTCGAACTTGACGCTGCCCGACGTCGTGGGCAGCAGACCCATGATCGCTTTCAGCAGCGTGGTCTTGCCGACGCCGTTGCGGCCCATGAGACAGACGCACCCGCCGGCGGGCACGGACAGGGTGGCGTCCCACAGCGTGTGGCTGCTGCCGTAGAACTGATTGAGGTTGGCCACGTCCAGCATCAGCGTTTCCGCCTCACGTCCCCAGATAAACTTCGACGACGCGCGGGTTGCTCTGGATGGCGTCCATGCTGCCTTCGGCCAGCACGCGCCCCTCGTGCAGCACGGTCACCTTGCGGGCGATGCTGCGTACGAACTGCATGTCGTGCTCGACCACCACGACCGTGTGCTGGCCGGCCAGGCTGCGCAACAGCTCGGCGGTGCGTTCCATCTCGGGCTGGGTCATGCCTGCCACCGGTTCGTCGATGAGCAGCACCTTGGGGTCGTGGCAAAGCAGCATGCCGATCTCCAGCCACTGTTTCTGTCCGTGCGCCAGCAGGCCGGCCAGGCGATCGCGCAGATCGCGCAGGCCGACGATCCCCAGCACCTGATCGATGCGGGCCTTCTGCGCCTTGGTCAGGCCGCCGAACAGCGAACGCCAGACGCGTTTGTCGGCGTGCAGGGCCAGCTCGCAGTTTTCGTAGACGGTGTGGCCTTGAAAGACGGTGGGCCGCTGAAATTTTCGACCGACGCCCATCTCGGCGATGCGGCATTCGGAAAGTTCGGTCAGGTCGTTGAGGCGGCTTTCCAGAAAGACGCCGCCGGTGTCGGGGCGGGTCTTGCCGGTGATGACGTCCATCAGCGTGGTCTTGCCAGCACCGTTGGGTCCGATCAGGCAGCGCAGCTCGCCGCGTTCGAGGAGCAGCGTCACGTCGTCGAGAGCCTTGAAGCCGTCGAAGCTGACGGTGAGGTTTTCCACCCACAGGGCCAGGTCGGTGGCCGGCGGCGGCGTGGCGGTCGCTGGCGACGGGGTCACGGTTGCTTGCCGCCTTCGCTCTTGCGGCGGCGGACCAGACTGGCCAGGCCGACCAGCCCCCGCGGCAGGAACAGCGTCACCACGACGAACAGGCCGCCCAGGACGTACAGCCACGCCGACGGGAAAGCGGCCGTCAGCCAGCTCTTGGCCCCGTTGATCAGCCAGGCGCCGACCAGGGCGCCCACCAGCGAGGCGCGGCCGCCCACCGCGACCCAGATGGCCATCTCGATCGAATTCGACGGCTGCATCTCGCTGGGGTTGATGATGCCGACCTGGGGGACGTAAAGGGCGCCGGCCAGGGCGCACAACATCGCCGACAGCGTCCACACGAACAGCTTGTAGTGCGTCGATTCATAGCCGCAAAAGCGGGTCTTCAGCTCGGCGTCGCGGATGGCGGCCAGCACGCGACCCAGCTTGCTGGTCACGATGTACCGGCACAGCAGATAAACCAGCACCAGCGTGATCGCCGAGACCACGTACAGGGCCAGCTTTGTCGACGGCAATTGCAGCGGATAGCCCAGGATGCGTTTGAAATCGGTGAGGCCGTTGTTGCCGCCAAAGCCGGTGGCATTTTGAAAAAAGAGCAGCATCGCCGCGTAGGTCAGCGCCTGGGTGACGATGGACAGATAGACGCCGCGGATGCGCGAGCGGAATGTCAGGTATCCAAACACCAGCGCCAGCAGCCCCGGCACCACCAGGGCCATGGTGATGGCGAAGGGAAAACTTTCAAAGCCGCGCCAGTACCAGGGCAGCGTCTTCCAGTCGAGGAAGACCATGAAGTCGGGCAGGTTGCTGCGATAGACGCCCTCGCCGCGGATGGCCCGCATCAGGTACATGCCCATGCCATAGCCGCCGAGAGCGAAGAACAGGGCGTGACCGAGAGAAAGAATGCCGGCGTATCCCCACACCAGGTCCATGGCCAGCGCCGCGATCCCGAAGCAGAGAAATTTTCCGAACAGCGGAATCAGATAGTCGGGGACGTGCAGAAACGACTGGCGCGCCGGCACGGCGTTCAATAGCGGGATCAGCACGCAGCCCAGGAAAGCCGCGACCGCCACCGCGATCCAGGCCCGTCCCGAATGAAGCTGGCGCAATCTCTCGCGCACGGCGGTCAGTCTCTCATGCCTCGGCGACGATGTCGGACCCTCCGATGCCAGCATTTGACTGGACTCGGAAACCTCACTGCTCGACCCCACGCTTTTACGCCTCCACCCGTCCTTTGATGGCGAACAGGCCCTGGGGCCGACGTTGGATGAACATGATGATCAACACCAGCACGGCGATCTTCCCTGACACCGCGCCGAAGGCCGGTTCGATGAGCTTGTTCAGCACGCCCAGGCCCAGGGCGGCGGCGACGGCGCCGGCCAGACGCCCCACGCCGCCCAGCACGACGACCATGAACGAATCGATGATGTACCCCTGCCCCAGTTCAGGCCCGACGTTGCCCAGCTGCGACAGCGCCACGCCGCCCAGGCCGGCGATGCCCGAACCAAGCCCGAACATCCAGGCGTCGATGCGCGCCGTGGAGATGCCCATGCACGCCGCCATGCCCCGGTTCTGCGTCACCGCGCGCACCTGCAGGCCCAGGCGCGTTCGCTGCAACAAAAACCAGACGCCGAAGGCCACCACGATGACGAACACCACCACACCGATGCGGTTGTAAGGCAGCACCAACCCGTGGGCCAGCTCGACGCCGCCGGCCAGCCAGCTGGGATTGGCCACCGCCACGTTCTGCGCGCCGAAGAGCAGGCGCACCGTCTGGATCAAGATGAGGCTGATGCCCCAGGTGGCCAGCAACGTCTCCAGCGGACGGCCGTAGAGATGGCGAATGACTGTGCGTTCAAGAAGAACGCCCACCAGCACCGTGACCACGAAGGCGACCGGGATGGCCGCCACCAGATAAAAGCGCAACGCGCCCGGGGCGTAAGCCTGAAAGAAAGACTGCACGGCATACGTCGAATAGGCCCCCAGCATCAGCATCTCGCCGTGGGCCATGTTGATGACGCCCAGCAGACCGAAGGTGACGGCCAATCCCAGCGCCGCGAACAGAAGCACACTGGCCAGGCTGAACCCGTACACCAGGTTGCCGACCATGCTGATCATCCGCTGCCGGCCCAGCACTGCGTCGATGGCCCGCTTTGCGGCGGCGCGGACCTTCGGGTCGCTGTCGCCGCCGGTGGTCTGCAGCATGCGCTGCAGATCGCCCAGAAACATGTTGTTGCCCGATCGTTCGATGATCTCCACGGCGCTGATGCGCGTGTTGGCGTCGGGGTTTTGTATGTCGACGCGGGCCAGGGCCAGCGACAGGGCCTCGTGGACGCCGCGATCTTTTTCGCGCAGCAGGGCCTTGCGCAGCAGCAGCGATGCTTCTTGCGAACCGCTCTTGGCCAACTCCTCGGCGGCGGCCAGGCGAACGGCGGTGCGCGGCGATCCCAGTTGCAGCTGCGCCAGGATCGGCGCGGCCACGCGCCGGATGTCGTTGCTGACCTCCACCTCCTTGGCTTCGCCGCTTGGCTGCGGCGACAGCGGCTTTTCAGTGATCGGATCGACCAGCTGCCGGTGACTTCCATCCCAGATCAAAGCGCGCCCACCGGGACCGACGCGCAGTCGGTCGTCGGTGAGCGCTTCCAAGGCCGGAACCGCGCGCGGATCGTCGAGCGCCGCCAGCTGGGCGACGCTCTTGTTGATCTCGTCCTCGGAGGACGCCGTCAATCCTTGCACGGCGTCTTCGAGAGCTCCGGCGCGGGCAGGCGAACTGATAACAACCGTGAGCAGCAACCCCCCCCCGAGCGCTGCTCCCAGCCGTGCCAGTCCTCCCGCCCGCGCCGCGCCCCGAATCTTTGGACCGCGCACGTTCCGTCTCACTGCTTCGCCGCGACCTCGGCAGGCGACCCAAACTTGGGCGCGGTGCAGTTTCCGCAGACCCACGGATAGGTCCAGTCGGCGACCTTCTTTGCGCTGTCCGGAATAAATGGGCTCCACGCTTGCGCGCGGATCGGCCCTTCGGTCTTCCACACCACGTGGAACTGGCCGTCGCCCTTGATCTCGCCGATGAACACCGGCTTGTGCAGGTGGTGGTTCTTGGCGTCCATCTCGATGTCAAAGCCAGAGGGCGCCTTGAAGTGCTGGAACCCGATGGCCTGGCGAACCGCATCGACCGTGGTGGACTTGGCCTGCTCGACCGCCTGGGCCCACATGTGAATGCCGATGTACGTGGCCTCCATCGGGTCGTTGGTGACGCGCTTGTCGCCGCCCGGCAGGTTGTTGGCCTTGACGTACGCCATCCACTTGTCGATGAACGCCTTGTTGCCGGGCGTGGGGATCGACATGAAGTAGTTCCAGGCCGCCAGGTGGCCGACCAGCGGCTTGGTGTCAATGCCGCGCAACTCTTCTTCACCGACGGAGAAGGCCACCACCGGAATGTCCGAGGCCTTGAGGCCCTGGTTGGCCAGCTCTTTATAGAACGGCACGTTCGAATCGCCGTTGATGGTCGAGATGACCGCGGTGCGCTTGCCGGCGGCGAACTTCTTCACGTCGGCCACGATGGTCTGGTAATCGCTGTGACCGAACGGGGTGTACTTCTCCATGATGTCTTCGTCGGCGATCTGCTTCGAGTGCAGGAAGTAGCGCAGGATCTTGTTGGTGGTGCGCGGGTAGACATAGTCGGTGCCCAGCAGGACGAAGCGCTTGGCGTTGCCGCCCTTCTTGCCCATCAGGTACTCGACGGCCGGGATGGCCTGCTGGTTGGGCGCGGCGCCCGTGTAAAAGACGTTGAACGACGATTCTTCGCCTTCGTACTGCACCGGGTAGAAGAGCAAGCCGTTCAGCTCTTCGAACACCGGCAGCACCGATTTGCGCGAGACCGAGGTCCAGCAGCCGAAGGTGACGGCCACCTTCTGGTTCTGGATCAGGTCACGCGCCTTCTCGGCGAACAGCGGCCAGTTCGACGCCGGGTCGACGACGACCGCCTCCAGCTTGCGGCCGAGGACGCCGCCCGCGGCGTTGATCTCCTCGATGGTCATCAGGGCCACGTCCTTCAACGACGTCTCGCTGATGGCCATGGTGCCGGACAGCGAGTGCAGGATGCCGACCTTGATCGGCCCGGTGTCGGCCGCCTCTGCCTTGGCAGGCGCCGCCGCGGGTGCCGCCGGAGCGGCCGCGGCAGGCTCTGCCGGTTTTGGTGGCTCGCTTTTTTCGCAAGCCATCAACGTTCCCAGCGAACTGATCGCTACCACCCCAAAAAAAGACACGCGCATTTTTTTCGCCTCCTGTCTGTCGATTGTTTGATTGAGCATTTGTTAAATTCGCGCCGCCTCTTAGAAGAAGATCGCTTGTGCGCCCAGTTGGATCGCGTTGGCGCCCACGTCACCGATCTTCGTGTAGCTGTAAGTGGCGTTCAGCCGCAGCGCGGGGCCCTTGATCAGGTACGACAGTCCCCCGTCGATGTTCCACGGGTTCGTGCCGGTGCCCGACTTAACCTTCTCCCACTGATAGCGGACCATGGGTTGGAGATTGCCGACGCCCATGGTGGGTGTTGCATAGGCAAGGAGGCCGTACAGCGAATCGCTGATCTTGCTGTCGAGAACGTTGAAGTGGTAGTAGGCCCCTTCCGCGGTGAACCAAGCGCCGCCGGGGAGCTTCTTTTCAAAGAGCACGTCGACGTTGATGTCGGCGTAATCCTTGTCGGTGACCACCATCGTCATCGGCGCCGTCACCGAGCTGCCATGCTTCTGGAACTGCCCGCCCACACCGATCGACAGAAGGTCCTTCTCGCCGAAGTAGCTGCCGTTGCCCCAGAACCCGGGCTCCGGGTCCAGGAGGGCCAGCCGCAAGCGCCCCGAGAACAACGGACTGGTGGTGACGTCGCCGTTGTCGAAGACACCGGCCAGATAGGTCAGCATTCCGCCCGAAATGTCGCCCCACACCACGACGCCGTTGTTACGTCCGGACGGCCCTTCCGCGGGGCCTGAACCCGGCAGACCTGGATAGTTCCAGGGGATCATGAAGAACGGACCGGAAGCATTGGCGCGATCGACGGGAACCAGAAGATGGCCGCCCCACACGTGAAACTCGTCCTGGAAGTCGAAAGAGATGATGGCGTCCATGACCGAGACGGCGGCGCTGCTGAAGTTGTTCATGTTGGCGTTCAGGTTCAGGGTGACGCCGACCTTCTTGTGGATCTTGCCGCCAGCGTGAAGTTCGACGTAGGCGTTGTTCATGCGCCAGTCATTCAACTTCTTCTGGTCGCTGGCCCCCTGAAAGAGGCCGGACACGCGCGTCCAGGCGCCGACGTCGATCGGCGGCAGCACGTCGGGACGGGTCGCCGCCATGGTCTCGGTCGCGGTGGGCGGCTTTGTCTCGGTGATGACCGCGGGCGGCGGAGCGGCCGGTGGCGGCGGCGGTGGCGCGGCCATTGGGACCGGTGGTGGGGCCGCAGGAGGGGCGTCGGCTGGGGGTGGAGTCTGGGCAACCGCCGGCAAGGCCCAGAGGGCCACGGCCACAGCTGCTGCCCCGTACTTTACGAAACCTTTACAACGCACACTCGCCGTCCCGTCTGTCATGCTCGTCCTAGTCTCGTGATTGCGTAGGGCACGCCACCCCAGTGAATCTCAATTACCTTTGGCGGTTGTCCCCGGTTACCGTCGGCCCGCCGCAATCACGTTTCTGTTGGGCCGACGTTCTTACTTGCGACTGGGCGCCAACATATCGGACGGGTGTAAACGGGTCGTTTCGTGCAAAACAGTCTTTCGTTAAATCGGACTTGTCCGATGCGAAGGGTTCCTACGCGCTGGTGCGCAAGAAGGCCCGCCAGCCGCCGAACGACGTGATGTCGCGCGCCGCGCCCAGTGCGTGCGGTTCGCAAAGAAATCCGCTCACGCGCGCTCCGTCTTCCAGTTCGACCTTGCCGATGGCCAGCGGGGCCGGAATGCGCGCAACGAAATTTCCGAAGGCGGCCGGCGACAGCGACCAGACCTCGACGTCGATGGTCGCGCCGACGCTGTCGGGACCGGCGCGCGTCAGGCCAGGCTTGGGCGGCGTGGTGTTGGGCAGGGCAAACAACCGATAGGCCGCTGCCGTGCGCGTGGCGCGGACGAAGACCGCTCCGGCGTCGGTCAACTGATGATTGAGCGGCTCGCCCGACAGATGCGCGCCCACGACGGCGACGGACAGCCAATCAGCGCGCAAGCTGGAAATGGCGACGCCGCCCGCGCTCGGCGTCGGCGTCTCCGAAAGGCGAAAGGGCGTGGCGCCCAGTGTTTCGGTCGATGCCCGATGCAGTCGATCGGCGAACCCGGCCAGGCGGGCGTCTTGGCCCCAGGCGCCCACGAACGTCACGCCGAACGGCAAGCCGTCGCCGCGCAAGCCCGCGGGAACAGCGACGGCCGCCAGGTCCAGCAGGTTCACGAACGTCGTATACGTGCCCAGCGTGAAGTTCAGGCGCAAGGGCTCCGCTTCGATCTCCGCCAGCGTGTAGATCGTAGGCGCTGTCGGCACGACCAGGAAATCGAAGGCCGGCAAGATCGCCTCTACCTGGCGGCGGAGCAGGCGCAGGCGATGGATGGCCTTGAAGGTCTGGGCGGCGTCGTTGCGGGCGGCGTCGTGCATCAGCGCGCGGATGGTGGGCAGCAGCGCATCCGGCCATTTCTCCAGCAGATCGCCGGTCGCTTCCAGGCGCTCGGCGATGAAGGGGCCGCCATAGAGCAGGGCGCCCGCCGCGCGAAAGGGGGCCGGATCGACGGTGACCGGCGAGCCGCCCAGGCCGCGCAGTTTTTCCAGGGCCGTCCCGTACGCCGCGCGCGAGCGTTCGTCGCCGCAGAAATCGAGGTCATGTTCGGGAAACACGCCGAAGCGAAATGTCGGCGGCGCCGGTTGCAGCTCGACGGGCAGGGCGTCCGCCTCGCGGCGTGAAAACGGATCGGCGGCGTCGTAGCCGCGGGCCAGCTCGGCGACACGCGCGCCGTCGGCGGCGGTCAGCGCGAAGACCGACACGCAATCGAAAGACCGGCACGCGGGAACCACGCCGCGCGCGCTGAGCAAGCCAGGGCTGGGCTTGATCCCGACGATGTTGTTGTAGGCGGCCGGCACCCGCCCCGATCCGGCGGTGTCGGTGCCCAGCGCAAAGCTGACCTGGCCGTTGGCCACCGCCACCGCCGATCCCGAACTGGAGCCGCCGGGGATGAGCCGCCCGTCGAACGGGTTACGAGGCACGCCGTAGGGTGATCGCACGCCGACCAGGCCGGTGGCGAACTGATCCAGGTTTGTCTTGCCGATGGCGATGGCGCCGGCTTCCTGCAGGCGCGCCACCACTGCGGCATCGACGTCGGGCGTGTACGCGAACGCTGGGCAGGCCGCCGTCGTCGGCAGGCCGGCCACGTCGATGTTGTCCTTGACGGCGAAGGGGACGCCGAAAAGTGGCAGCTTCTCACCTGCGGCGCGGCGCTGCTGCAGCCGTTCAGCGGCGGCAAACAGACGGTCCGCGGGCGCCACGCTGAGCCAGACACCGTCGGCGCCGCGCTTTTCCAGGTCGGCCAGGATCATCTCGATGACCTGGCGGACGGTGACGCTGCCGCGGTCGTACCGTTGCTGCAGCGATGTGAGGTCCAGGCTGAAGCCTTCGGTCATGCCCATGCGATTCCGCGCAGCATGCCCGACTGCGCGGTCACCGGAAACAGCGGTTTGCGCGTCTCCCGACGAAGTTACCGTCAAGTTACAAAGAATGTTCAAGCCCGAAAAGTTCGGGAAACCTGGCGCGGCCTATAAGGGTCCCCATGCGCAGAGCCATGATCTCCTTTGTATCCCTGACGGTCGCTGCCAGCGCCGTCGCCATTGTCGCCGTTGCCACGGGGCTGTCCCCGTCGGCCACCGCGGCACCACCCTTGACCGTCGGCTTCATCTACGTCGGGCCCAAGACAGACTACGGGTACAACCAGGCGCACGCCCAAGGCGCCGCCGCGGTGGCCAAGATGCCGGGCGTCAAGATCCGCGAAGAAGAGATGGTTCCCGAGACCGTGGCCGTCCAGAAGACCATGGAGAGCATGATCAGTCTGGACGGGGCGACGTTGATCTTTCCGACCTCGTTCGGCTATTTCGATCCGCACATCTTGAAGGAGGCGCAGAAGAACAAGAGCGTCACCTTCCTGCACTGCGGAGGTCTCTACGTCCCGGGCAAGCACCCGGAAAATGTCGGCAGCTACTTCGGCTATATCGACGAGGCCGAGTACGTGGCGGGCATCGTGGCCGCCCTGACCAGCAAGACCGGCAAGCTGGGATTCATCGGCGCCAAGCCCATCCCCCAGGTTCTGCGCAACATCAATTCCTACACGCTGGGCGCGCGGTCGGTGAACCCCAAGGTCACCACCACGGTGATCTTCACCGGTGACTGGTCGATGCCGGTGAAAGAGGCCGAGGCGGCCAACAGCTTGATCGACCAGGGCGTCGACGTGCTGACGGCGCACGTCGATTCACCCAAGGTCATCGTCGAACTGGCCGAGCGCCGCGGCGCCTTCGTCACCGGGTATCACGCCAATCAGGCGGCGCTGGCGCCCAAGGGTTACCTGACCGGGGCCGAATGGAACTGGGCCAAGGTCTACACCGATTACATCAAAGACATTCAGACCGGCAAAACCTATCCGCACCTTTTGCGCGGCGGTCTGAAAGAGGGTTTCGTCAGCGTGTCGCCTTACGGCAAGGCGGTCTCGGCGGCGACCAAGAAGAAAGCGGACGACGCCAAGGCCAAGTTCATGGCCGGCACGATGGTGATCTACAAGGGGCCGCTGAAGGACAACACCGGCGCCGTGGTCATCGCGGACGGCGTCGAACGTCGCCAGACCGACGTCGAGCTTGAGAAGATGGATTACCTGGTCGAGGGCGTGGTCGGTAAGACGCACTGAGGACAACCAAGGTGGCGATGGGAATCGGCGTCAGTGTCGACGGTGGCGACGGCCCGGAGGTAACGACCCCTGCGGCCGGGTCGCCGCCGGTGGTGCTGGCGGGCGACTCGCCCAGCCCGGCGGCCAGCCAGTTGCCGACGACAGCGACATCCGGCCGGCGCAAGGTGCCCATCTCTGATCCGTCGGCGCCCGCCGGTGGTCCGGGCATCGTCCGTCGCACGCTGGCGGGCATGTCCGTGCCCATGTCCGCGTTCGTCACCGCGCTGGCGCTGTTCGGCGTGTTCATCTTGATGACGGGTCACAACCCGTTCGCGGTCTACTACCAGATGTATCGCGGGTCCTTCGGGACCTGGTTCTCGTTCCAGAACACGCTGCTGCGTGCGGCGCCGCTGATGCTGACGGCGCTGGCCACGGCGCTGCCGCTGCGCCTGGGGCTGGTGGGGCTGGGCGGCGAGGGGGCGATGGTGATGGGCGGGTTGGCGGCGGCCGCGGCGTCGATGGCGGCGCACAACCACGGTCCAACAGGCATCAAGGTGGCCATGCTGGTGGCCGGCGCGCTGATGGGCGGGCTGTGGATCGCCTTTGCGGGCGCGCTGCGTGCCTACCGCGGCGTCAACGAAACCATCAGCACGCTGCTTTTGAATTACATCGCCATCGCCTTGCTGAATCACATCGTGGAAGGGCCGCTGCGCGATCCGGCCAGCCTGAACAAGCCGTCGACGCCGCCCATCGGCGACGAGAACATGCTGGGGAATTTGCCCGGACTGGACGTGCATTGGGGGTTGGCCTTTGGGCTGGTGGCGTGCGCCATCACCTGGTTTCTTATGAACCGAACCACCTTCGGTTTTGCTGCGCGCATGGTTGGGGGCAATGTGCGCGCGGCTTTGCTTAACGGCCTGCCAGTGGGACGCCTGATCGTCATCACCACGTTCATCGGTGGGCTGTGCGCGGGGCTGGCCGGTGGAATCGAGGTCGCCGCCATTCACGGCACGGCGAACGCGTCGCTGGTGACCGGGTACGGATACACGGGCGTGCTGGTGGCGTTCATCGCGCGCGGCAACCCGCTGGCGGTGATCCCGGTGGCGTTGATCCTGGGCGGCATCGGAGCCAGCGGCGGTCTGTTGCAACGGCTGTTTGATCTGCCCGACGCCACGGTGAACGTGCTGCAAGGGATCCTGTTCATCTCCATTCTTTTCTCGGAGACGTTCTACGGACGCGGATTTGGTTTCCTGCGCCGCAACCGCCGTCCGCCGGCCACCGCCGCCGCCGACAAGCCGGCCGTGGTGGTGATCTGATGGCGGACGCGGCGGTCAGCGTGGGCGCGGCTGGTGTGGGGCTGGCGGTCCTGGGCGGCGCCATCCGCATCAGCACGCCGTTTCTGTTCGTCAGCCTGGGTGAATGCCTGACCGAGAAGAGCGGGCGCGTGAACCTGGGCCTGGAAGGAACGCTGGTGATGGGGGCGATGGGCGCCTACGGCGTCTCGTACCTGACCGGATCGCCCTGGCTGGGCGTGCTGGCAGCGGGCGGGCTGGGCGTCATGCTGGGGGCGTTGCACGCCTGGCTGTGCGGGCGGCCGCGCGTCAACGACGTGGCGGTGGGGATCGCCTTGATGTTGTTTGGCGTGGGGCTGGCGTTCTTTCTGGGCAAGCCGCTGATCGGCCCGACGGCGCCCCACCTGCCGTCCATTCCGCTGGGCTGGTGGAGCTCGTCGGCGCAGCTGCGGTCGGCGCTGCAGGTCAACGTGCTGTTCGTCGTCGGCATCGGCATGGCCGGCGCGGTGCTGTTCTTGCTGCAGCGAACGCGCTGGGGCCTGGTGGTGCGCACCGTCGGGGAAAGCGCCGACGCGGCGCGGGCCATGGGGTACGACGTGGGCCGCGTGCGCATGCTGGCCACCATGGCCGGCGGTTTTCTGGCCGGCGTGGGGGGATCGTTTCTGTCGCTGTTCTATCCGGGCAGCTGGAACGAGGGCCTCTCCAGCGGGCAGGGTTTGATGGCGGTGGCGCTGGTGATCTTTGCGCGCTGGGATCCCATCCGCTGCCTGTTCGCGTCGCTCCTGTTCGGCGGGGCCAGCGCTCTGGGGCCCGCGTTGCAGTCGGTGGGGATCACCTCGGGGTATTACCTGTTCAACGCCGCGCCCTACGCGCTGACGTTGGCCATCATCATCGCCACCAGCTCGCGCGATCGGGCGCTGGTCGGCCAGCCGGCGGAGCTGCGGGTGGCCCGATGATTCTAGCGAAGGGACAAAGACGATGAGCACGCAGCGTTTCGTGGCGGCTGAACCTTACGCCTGGCCGTGGAACGGCGAGCTGCGGCCGGACAACACCGTCCTCATCGTCATCGACATGCAGACCGATTTTTGCGGCAAGGGCGGCTATATCGATCTGCTGGGCTATGACATCGGCCTCACTCGCGCCTGTATCGGTCCCATCCAGAAGGTGCTGGAAAAGATGCGCGCCGGCGGTTACCACGTCATGCACACGCGCGAGGGGCACCGGCCTGATCTGGCCGATCTGCCGGCCAACAAGCGCTGGCGATCGCGGCAGACCCCCGGTAACAAGGGCGTGGGCATCGGCGATGCCGGACCGCAGGGGCGCATCCTGGTGCGCGGCGAGCCGGGCTGGAACATCATCCCCGAGCTGGCGCCGCGCCCTGGTGAAACCATCATCGACAAACCAGGCAAGGGATCCTTCTGCGCCACCGATCTGGATCTGATCCTGCGCCAGCGCCGCATCGATAACATCGTGCTGACCGGCATCACCACCGACGTCTGCGTGCACACCACCATGCGCGAGGCCAACGACCGCGGGTACGAATGCTTGCTGCTGGAAGACTGCTGCGCCGCCACCGACGTCGGCAACCACACAGCGGCGCTGAAGATGGTGAAGATGCAGAACGGTGTCTTTGGCGCGGTGTCCAACTCGCGCGCCCTGATGGAGACGTTGACGTGACCGTGTCGGGCGAAATTTCTCCCGGCGGCGGCGCGACGGAACCGGCGCTGGACGGCGATCTGGCGCTGGAGGCTGTCTCCGTCAGCAAGCACTTCGGCTCGCTGATCGCGCTGTCCGACGTGTCGCTGCAGCTGCGACGGGGAACCGTTCACGCGCTGCTGGGCGAAAACGGGGCCGGCAAGAGCACGCTGGTCAAATGCATCATGGGCTATTACCAGGCCGACAGCGGGCGCGTCCTGGTGGGCGGCGTTGAATCGCGCATCAAAAGTCCGCGCGATGCGGCGGCGCTGGGGATCGGCATGGTCTACCAGCACTTCACGCTGGTCGACAACATGACCGTCGCCGAAAACCTGGTGCTGGCCCGGCGCAACCTGCCGTTTGTTTTTGACTGGGCGAAAGAGCACAAGGACGTGGGCGCCTTCATGGAACGCATGCCGTTCCGCCTGGACCCGCGGCGGCCGGTCCGCATGCTGGCCGCCGGCGTAAAACAGAAGCTGGAGATCCTGAAGCAGCTTTAT
>JAXDMH010000260.1:0-5908 GCA_034666225.1 Myxococcales bacterium | reverse complement strand
TCATCCCCACCGGCGGCATCAATCTGGAAAAGCTGGCCGACTATCTCGCCTTCAAAGCGGTGGTCGCCGTCGGTGGCAGCTGGATGGTCAGCCCCGAATTGTTGAAGGCCCGCAATTTTGCCGAGATAACCCGGCTAGCCGCCGAGGCGGTGGCACTGGTCAAGGCCAAGGCTAGTTAGACAGCTGGTTCGTCAGGAGATCGTTGGAGAGACCATGAGCATTGTCAGCGTGAAAGACAAAAGCAGTTGCCGCTTTGATCAAATCTCCCTGGGCGAGATCATGTTGCGCCTGGATCCGGGCGACATGCGCATCCGCACCGCTCGCAGCTTTCGCGCCTGGGAAGGCGGCGGCGAATACAACGTCGCGCGCGGGCTGCACAAGTGTTTTGGCCTGCGCACAGCCGTGGTCACCGCCTTTGCGGACAACGACGTGGGACGCCTCATCGAAGACTTTATCTGCCAGGGCGGCGTCGATACCTCGTTCATCAAGTGGATCCCCTACGACGGTCTGGGTCGCAAGACGCGCAACGGCCTCAATTTCACCGAGCGTGGCTTCGGCGTGCGCGGCGCGGTCGGGGTGTCCGACCGGGGCCACACGGCCGCCAGCCAGCTAAAGCGCGGCGACATCGACTGGGAAGAGCTCTTCGGCAAGCAGGGCGTCCGCTGGTTTCACACCGGCGGCATCTACGCCGGTCTGTCAGAGACCACGCCCGACGTGATCGAGGAGGCAATGGCGGCGGCGAAGAAGCACGGCACCGTCATCTCCTTCGATCTCAACTATCGCCCCAGCCTGTGGAAGAACTTTGGCGGACAGAAACGGGCTCAGGAGGTCAACCGAAAGCTGGCCCGCTATGTCGACGTCATGATCGGCAACGAAGAGGACTTCACCGCCTCGCTGGGGTTCGAGGTGGAAGGGACCGACGCCAACCTCACCTCCGTCGAGGCAGACAGCTTCAAGAAGATGATCGGCGAGGTGACCAAGGAGTTCCCCAACTTCAAGGTCATCGCCACCACGCTGCGCACGGTGAAATCCGCGTCGATCAACGATTGGGGCGCGGTGGCCTGGGGGGGCGGCCGCTTTTTTGAATCGACCATGCGCCGCAATCTGGAGATCTATGACCGCGTGGGCGGCGGCGATAGCTTTGCGTCGGGGTTGGTCTACGGCCTTCTGGAGAAAGGCGACCTTGGCCAGGCGGTTGAATACGGCGCCGCGCATGGCGCGCTGGCCATGACCACGCCCGGCGACACGTCGATGGCCAGCCTGGGCGAGGTGGAGAGCCTGGTGAAAGGCGGAGGCGCCCGCGTGCAACGCTAGCGCCCGGCAGAGCATGGAATCAGTACGGCACCTCATCGTGGGGGCGGGCATCAGCGGGCTGGCCCTGGCGGCCGCCCTGCGCGATCGCGACTACCTGGTGCTGGAGGCGGATTCGCAGATCGGCGGCTACTGCAAGACGGTCGTCCGGGACGGGTTCACCTGGGATTACTCCGGCCACTTCTTTCACTTCAAGCACCCCGAGATCGAAGCCTGGCTGCGGGCGCGCATGCCCGGACAGACCGTCCGCACCATCAACAAGAAGACGTTCATCCGCCATGGCCAGCGGCTGATCGACTTTCCCTTTCAGAAAAACATCCATCAGCTGCCTCAAGACGAGTTCATCGACTGCCTGTACGACCTGTATTTCGCCCGCAGCGGCGGCGCCGGCGGCAGCGACAAGCCAGTCGTCGAAGACAGCTTCAAGGCCATGCTGTACGCGCGGTTTGGCCGTTCCATCGCCGAGAAGTTCCTGATTCCGTACAACGAAAAGCTTTACGCCTGCGATCTGGCCACGCTGGATCGCGACGCCATGGGGCGGTTCTTTCCGCACGCCAACGTCGACGAGATCGTCCGCAACATGAAGGTGGCCGACAACGCCAGCTACAACGCCACCTTCACCTATCCGGAGGGCGGCGCCATCCAGTACGTCAAGGCGCTGGCCAGCGAAGTGCGCGACGGAGGTATCGCCCTGGACGAGCCGCTGGTGTCGATCGATCTTGGCGCCCGGGTGGCCCGCACCCCGCGGCGCGAGATCCGCTTTGAACGCCTCGTCTCGTCGGCGCCGTTCCCTCGCCTGGTCGCGGCGGCTGGCCTCGGCTTCGATGCCGGCGCCTTCAGCTGGAACAAGGTTCTGGTTTTCAATCTGGGCTTTGACCGCAAGGCCCAAGGCGGCGTGCACTGGGTCTATTTTCCCGATCGGTCCGTGTCGTTCTATCGCATCGGTTACTACGACAACATCTTTGACAGCGATCGCCTCAGCCTTTACGTCGAGCTTGGGTACGCGCGCGACGCCGTGGTGGACATCGACGCGGCGCGGACCCGCGTGCTGGCGGACCTGAAACGTCTGGGGATCATCGACGCTCACCGCCTGGTCGCCGAGCATTCGGTGGTGATGGATCCGGCCTACGTGCACATCACCCGCGGTTCCATCGCGGAGCACCGGCGTCTGTCGCGCGTGTTGCAGGCCTCCGGCGTCTACTCGATTGGCCGCTACGGCGGCTGGACCTACTGCGCCATCGAAGACAACATCGTCGAGGCGCGCGCCCTGGCCGTGGATTTCAACGGCGCCTGACGGCCGGTGTAATATTCGCCGCGTGAACAACGGGCAGCCTTCCATCCTGTTACCGCCCACCCGCTCGGGTCGGTTCCTCACCTTGAACCTGGTGCATGAGGCGGTGGCAGCCGAGGCCGTCGCCCGCCTGGAAACGCTGACGTTGGAGGGGACCTTGATCGTCGGCCTGGGCGATCCGCTCGTTCGCGCCGTCGGTGGCGGCACCATCGAAGGGTTGCGGCCGTTCCCGGCCGTCAGCGGCCCGGGGGGCGCCTTCCCGTCGACGCAAGGGGCAGTCTGGCTGTTCTTCGGCGGCAATGACCCGGGCGACATCTTGCATCGATCGCGACGTCTGCTGGCCCACCTGGGCGACGCGTTTCGCGTCGACGAGGACGTGGCCTCTTTTGTTTACGGCGAAGGACGGGACCTGTCTGGCTTTGAAGACGGAACCGAGAACCCGAAGGACGCGCGGGCGATCGAGGTCGCGCTGGCGCTGGGGGCCGCGGGCCTGGCCGGCGGCAGCTTCGTGGCGACCCAGCGCTGGCTACACGATCTCGCGCATTTCGAACGGTTGGCGCAGCGCGAGCGAAACTTCATCATCGGCCGCGATCTTGAGACGAACGAGGAGTTGGCCGAAGCCCCGCCGTCGGCGCACGTCAAGCGCGCCGCCCAGGAAAGTTACGATCCGGCCGCGTTCATGTTGCGCCGGTCAATGCCGTGGGGCGACGTCCGCGAGCACGGCCTGTATTTCGTGGCCTACGCCGCCACGCTGGATCCGTTTGAACGCGTCCTGCGCCGGATGGCCGGCCTGGAAGACGGCGTCACCGACGCCCTGCTGCGCTTCACCCGCCCCCTCTCCGGCGGCTACTACTGGTGCCCCCCCGTCATCGGCGATCACCTCGATCTGCGCGCCTTACGTACAAGTTCATAAGCAGATCCGGAAAGGCGCTGCTTCAATGACCCGGCCGACAAGCCGGGTCGCTGGCGTAGCCGAGGCGAGAACCGCACCGGAACGTACTACTGTACTTGAGGAGCGGAAGCGCAGCCTCGGCATAGCCAGCGGCCCGGATCGTCGGCCGCCGGTCAATCGAGCCGCGACTCCCGCCGCGCTAACTAGCCGCCCAGGCCGCTGAGGGGGCCACTGCCGTCGTCGAGGGTGCCGAACTTGGTGACGTCGGTCAGACCCATCATGTTGCAGATCGAGACCAGCAGCGGGTTGTGCTTCTTTTTGCCGTAGTCGATATAGCGACCGGTCTTGATCTGGCCGGCCGCGCGCCCCGCTATCAGCACCGGGATCGGCTGCTGCGAGTGGGCGGCTCCGTCGGCCAGCTCGTTGCCCCACACCACCATCGTGTTGTCCAGCAGCGTGCTGCCGGCTTCTTGAACCGCCTTCAGCTTGTCCAGCAGGTACGCCAGCTCGCCCGAGTACCAGTTGTGCATCTGGGTCATCTGCGCCCGCGCAGTAGCGCTGGTGTCGTGCGAGATGGTGTGATGACCGGTCTTGATGCCGATCCAGGTAAAGCGAATGTCGCTGGAAGCGCTTGACCACAGCAGGCTGGCCACCCGGGTCATGTCGCAGGCCAGGGCGATCGTCATCATGTCCATCTGCAAGCGTGAGATGGTCGGGTAGTTGTCGTTGGCCAGCGGATCCAGCTTGGTGGCCGGCAGCGTCGGCGGTGTGCAGGTGGCCATCGGGCCGGTGGTGCTGCCGTCAAGCCGTTGCTCGACGCCGCGCACGGCGGTCAGGTGCGCGTCGATCTTCAAGCGATCGCCCGCGGACACCCGCGTCTGCATGGACGTCAGGTTGCCCACCACCGCGTCCATGACGCTCTTGCGGCGAGCCCGCAACTTGGTCAGGTCGGCCGCTCCCATGGGCTGGCCAACACCGTTCTTGAACAGGCGGGTGAACATGACCGCGGGATCGGGTTCGGTCGGCAGCGGCTGGTTGGCGCCGGCGTAGCTGACGCGCGTGTAGATGTGGCTCTTGCCCTGGTAGACGCCGAACTCCAGCGATTTGAACGGCGTCGCGATCATCTGCTTGGCGACCAACTGGTTGGCCACCTGCTGGTCAACGGAGATCCCGCCGCCCCAGCCACACGGCCGGTCGCCCGTGCTGTTGGAAAAGTCCGTGCCGGTCAGCATCGGCGTTCCGTTCCACATCATGCAGATACGCATGTGGTCCACGCCGGGGCCGTCGCCGTACTGCCAGCCAAGGCCGTCCAGCGCCAGGATGTCCTGCTTGTGCGCCTCCAGCGGCGCCAGCGCCTTGCTCAGCGTCAGCGTGGTGCCGTCGAACCCGGGCTTCCAGTCGGTGTGGACGGTGCCGTTGGGCGACGTCAGCAGGATGAGCCGCTTCTTGGCCCCGGTGGTGGCCGCTTCTGCGTCCAGCGTCGGGATCAGGGCGCCCATGCCCGCGGCGCCGACGCTGCCCAGAAATGTCCGACGCGAAAACACTGGCCGGGTCATGGCGCCCCCTTTTCGAAACGTCCGTAACGGAACGCATCCGTCGCCACCAACTCGACGAGCAGGTCGCGAATGTTGTTCGACTTGTTGAACGCTTGCGAGACCGCTTCCATGGAGCAGGCGTCGTCTGGGCCGGCCGTTCGGCCGAACCCGAAATTGAACCACTTCTGGGCCACGCAATCGCGCACCGTGGGGCTGCTCGCCAGTTTCTTGGACAGCGCGAGCACGCCGTTGAACGTTCCATCGACGTCGGTGCCAGTCACCTCGCCCGAGGCGTCGACGGGCTTGCCGCCGTCCATGGCGCGGTAGGCACCGATACCGTCATAGTTCTCAAAGCCGAAGCCGAGGGGGTCGATCAGCCCGTGACAGGCGGCGCAAACGGCTTCGGTGCGGTGTTTCTGGAACCGCTCGCGCGTGGACACCCCCGGCACAGGCATGGGCGGGGTCAAATCGACGCCCGGTGGTGGCGGAGACAGCGTTTGACAGAAGAACTGCTCGCGCACCAGCTTGCCGCGCCGGATGGGCGCGCTTTGATCGGCGTGCGACATCACGGCCAGGACGCTGGGTTGCGTGAGCAGGCCGCCCCGCTGGGTCGGGTCCAGGTTTGTCGGCTTGGTGGCGTCACTCCCGGCCTTCACGCCGTAAAGCGCGGCCAGGGGGCCGCTGACGAACGAGAACGGCGCGGTCAGCAGTGTCTCCAGGCGCCCGTCCCCGGCCCGGATAACGTAGTCGGTGAACTGGGCAGTCTCGGCGTCCATCGCGTCTCGCAACGCGGGGGTATAGGTCGGGTAAGACGTCGCGTCCTTCTCCAGCGACGGCAGCTGATCCAGGCCCAGCCACTGCCGGTGGAAGCTGGCAATG
>JAXDMH010000259.1:0-4529 GCA_034666225.1 Myxococcales bacterium | reverse complement strand
CGGTGCCAAAGGCGGTCATCGCCGGCTGCGAAGGGCTGGACGACAAGGCGACCTGGTCGCTGCGCCAGGATTTTGCCCACCAGCACCCCCAGACCGTCGCCCTGTCGCTGACCAGACTGCCCGGCGGCAACGCGCGCGCCACGGCCATGCGTCTGGATCTCAGAAGCGACGCGCCCGCCCAGGTGGCGCTGTCGCTGGCGGCCATCGACGACGACGGCGCGTTCGCGCTGCGCGAGCTGCTGTTCGATCGTGCGCCCGACGCGGTGATGGCGTCGCTGGCGGGCCTGGACAGCGCGCGCGCCTGGGCGCTGCGTGACCGCTGGTGGAATCAATCTGGCGCCGATGTCGCCTGCATCTACACCGCGGCGTTGACCTGCGCCCGATCCGTCGCCGGCCTGGACGACCAGCGGGCCTGGGACCTGCGTGAGAAGGCGCGCCCGGCGGCGCCCGTCGCCGCGCTGGCCTCGCTGGGCGGCGCCGACAGCGATCGCGCCTGGCGCTGGCGACAGGAAGCGTTACCGCGCGCGCCCAAGGTGGTCATGAACACGCTGTTCGCCCTGCGCGACGCCCGCGCCTGGGAGATGCGGACCGCCGCGGCGCCGGAGTGCAAGGAAGCCCTGGACAGCGTGTTCGACATGGACGACGCGCCGGCCTGGGACCTGCGCGAAAGCCACTGCGACCGCTGGCCCTCCACCGTGGTCAAATCACTGGGGACGCTGGCCCTTCTGCCGCGCGGCCGCGCGTTGGTCGAACGCCAGCTGGCGCACCATCCAGACAATCTGTCGCTGTTGAAACACGCGGCGGCGGTGGCGCTGGGCTTTGCCGCCGCCGTGCCGGCCAAGGAATGACCATCATGTCAGGAGTCAATCACGTCATGCTGTCCGCCACGCTGTCCGGTCGGGTTCGCTTGTTGATACCAAGACCCGGCTCGTTCGCCCGCACGGTCGCCGTCGCAGCGGCCGCCGTCACCGTCCTGGCCGGCGCAATGGGCTGCGGAAGCAGCACGCCCAGCCCGATGACCGGCGTGTGCCCGACCCGTGCCGACGGCGCGCTGTTGCCGTTCGCGGCCGGCAACACCTGGAACTATCGGGTCAACGACACCGGCGTGGTGACCAACAAGACCAACACCGTCATGCCGCAAGAGATCATCGGCGGAACCGGGCCTCACAAGGACGAGATGGCCTTCAAGGTCGTCACCGCAAAAGGGGTGATGGACCAGACCATCAGCTATCAAATCCCCGACGGTGACAAGGTGATCCGCCTGCGCGAGCTCTCCTTCAGCGCCTCGACCGGCGAGGAGGAACTGGACGAGCACTGGGATCCGCACAAGCTGCACATCGACGGCAGCGCCGAGCACACCGTGGCCGGCGCCCAGTGGCTGGAGGACTATCAAGAGACCAAGACGCCGGTGGGCGGCACGTCGACCACGGCGGAGGCGCGCGATCTGTGGAGCGTGAAGTCGGAATGCGAGTCGGTGACCGTTCCCGCCGGCACGTTCCAGGCGGTCAAGATTCAAAAGGTGGGCGGCAGCGGGAAGATGTACTGGTACGCCTGGGGCGTGGGGAAACTGAAGGAGACCGGCGGCCAGCTGGAAGAGTTGACCAGTTACAGCCTTGTACCCTGAAAAGAAAAATGCGCCCGGGGCGTTGCCGTCGCCCGAGGACTTGGCGGACGCCGATCACGGGATCACCGCCGATCGGCAGGAGGTCAAGTACCGCGTCGACGGCGACCGCCTGGACGAATTGCTGGCCGCGCTGACCCTGCGGCTGCCGCGGCACCGCTTTACCGGAGACGGCGCCAACGGTCTGCCCGACCCGCAGCACTTCGTCAGCACGATCTATTTCGACACGCCGTCGCGGGCGTTTTATCGCGCGGCCTGCGTCGATGGCGCCCACAACGTGAAGCTGCGGGTGCGCGAGTACTATGACCTGCACCCGTCGCTGGTCGAGCTGGCCACTGATCCCTCCCAGATCGTCCGTTACCAACCCTGGGTCTGGCTGGAGCTGAAGACCCGCGACCTTGACCGCGCCACCAAGCAGCGGGTCCGCCTGCGCAAGCGCGAC
Organism: Myxococcales bacterium; assembly: GCA_034666225.1. Taxonomy (GTDB): domain Bacteria; phylum Myxococcota_A; class Polyangia; order Fen-1088; family Fen-1088; genus DATKEU01. Next base: position 2,466 of record JAXDMH010000259.1, on the reverse strand, counting down.
GTGCCGCGGTTCCTGGCCAGCGCCGAAGGTGCCGACAGCGCCGCCGAAAGCGTCGACCGCGACGCGGCGCCGAGCGGCGGCGACGAAGCGGCGCTGGCCATCGCAGAAACCTGCCGGCAGGCGGGCGAGCCGCTGTCGGCGTCGTGCCTGGTGAATTACCGCCGGTTCTCCTGGCAAACCACCGACGGCGCGCTGCGCATCACGGTGGATCGCGAGCTGGCTTTTTTTGCGCCGCCGGCCGACCTGTGGCAGCGCGAGCAGACCTTCCTGCGCAGCACGCTGGGCCCGGTGCGTGGGCGCGACGCCGGTGGCCTGGTCGAGATCAAGCACCGGACCGCGCTGCCGGCCTGGGTCGACCAGACCCTGGCCGCCGTCGCCGCCCGGGCGGTGTCGTTCAGCAAGTTCGTCGCTTCGAGCGCCGCGGTGGGCGGCCCGTGATCGACACGCCGTCGCTGCGCCCGCGCGCGCGCTGGTCGATGCTGTGGGCGGCCACCTTGTTGCTGGGCGCCGGCTATTTCTTGCTGCCCGGTGCGACCGACCACCTCTTGCCCGATGGACCGGGCACAGCCGCCGACAGCGCCGGCGAACCGCGGCGCCTGGAGATCACGCAGACCGCGCCGCGCGAAGGGACCCTGGGCGGGTCGCTGGTGGTCACATTCATCGGCGCCGTGGACGAATCGGCCGTGCGCCTTTTCTCTGGCAAGGACGAGATCACCGTGGTCTCGCGCCGCCCGGGCCGGCTGGTGGTGCATCTGCCCACCGAGGTGCCCAGCGGTTACCTCAAGCTGCGCGTGGCCGCTGGCGACGAGCGGAGCAAGGCGTATCACCTGCGCGTCAGCCCGCGCGACTGGCGCCGCCCCTTCGGAAATCTGCTGGGGGGGTTGGCGCTGCTGGTGTTCGGCATCGGCATCTTTGCGCGGGGCGCGCGCGAAAGCATCGGTCTTGGCGGGGCGCAGACGCTGACCGCGCTGGCGGCGCGCCCGCCGGTGGCGCTGGGCCTGGGCGTCGCGGTGGGCGCTGCCGTCCAGTCGACGACGGCGGCGGCCGGCTTGCTGGCGGGTCTGGTGGGCTCGAACCTGCTGGCGGTGGTGCCGGCAGCGTCGGTGTTCCTGGGCGCGCAGGTGGGCGCCGCGGCCATGCCGCTGCTGGTGACGATCGATCTGCACGCCGGGTTGGTCGTGGTCGCCATCGGCGTGATGTGGACGTTGCTGGGCCCCGACCGTCGTTCGGCTGCGCTGGGTCGCGTGCTGCTGGGCATCGGGCTGGTGGCGTTCGGGATGCAGGCCCTGCGCTGGGGCGTGGGGCCGTTCTTCGCCGAGCCGGCGTTGCTGCCCTTCGTGGAACGCCTGCGCGCCGACAGCGCCGTCGGGGTGGCGGCCTGCGCGGCGCTGGGCGCGCTGCTGGTGGTTGCGTTTCAAGGGCCAGGTCCAGCCCTGGCGCTGGTGCTGAGCCTGGGTCTGGTCACCGATCACGTCGATGCGCGCGTGGCGCTGGCGGTGCTGGCCGGATCGGGGCTGGGGGCCGGCATCGGAGGCCTGCTGGCCACGCAGGCGGCGCCGCGTTCACGACAACTGGCGCGCCTGCATCTGCTGCTGGGCGTGGCCAGCACCGCGATCGCGGCGGCATCGATCGGTCCATGGAGTCACCTGGGCCTGGCGCTTTCCGGCGCCGGCGCCGCCGGGGCCGCGGCGATGACGGCGGCGCGGCTATCGCCGCGCGCGCTGGGCCTGGCGTTCGCGGCCTCGCAGCTGGCCGGCGCGCTGCTGCTGTTGCCGCTGGTTCCGCTGGGGGCGCGCCTCATGCTGCGACGTCTGTCGCCCGGCGATCGGACCCGGGCGGCGTCGAACACGCCGCCGGCGTCAGCGATTGATCCGTCGGCGGCGGTGCGCGCCGGCCTGATCCGGATGCTGCGCGCGCAGCAGACCAGCCTGGAACCGCTGTCTCAGCTGGCGATCACCGGGCTGCGCGCCGCCGGCGGCATGGCCGAACACGCGCTGTCCAACGGGCGCGCCGCCGTGGAATCGGTGATCGCCGGTCCGCTGCGCATGCTGCCCGCGACGCCCGCCGGTGTTCGTTTCGGACGCGCCGCTTTCGCTTGTCTGCAGCTGGAACGCGCGCTGGAGGCGGTGCTGCTGCAGGCCGAGCGCCTCACCGATCGCCGGGTCACCGCGCAAGGCGGCGCCGCGGTGCCGCCGCTGCTCAGCACCGACGAGCAGACCATCCGCGAGATCCAGGCCCTGTTCGCCGACGGGCTGCAGGCGCTGGCCGCCTGCCTGGACCAGCGCGCATCGATCGATCTCGAGGAAGCGCGCGGCCGCGAGATCGCCATGAACCGCTGCGACGCCAGCGCCCGCAACGCCCTGCTGTCGACCGACGAAGAACCGTCGCTGATCGCCAGCCATCTTGGCCTCATCGAACTGGTCGACGCCTATGAGATCGCGGGCAACCAGGCCTATCGGCTGGCCG
>JAXDMH010000258.1:0-3022 GCA_034666225.1 Myxococcales bacterium | reverse complement strand
ACGTCGAAAAGCCGCTGTCGATGATGCGGCGAACGATCGCGCGCCGGCTGGTGGAATCGAAGACCACCATCCCGCATTTCTATCTGACCGCCGACGTCGATATGGACGCGGCCATGGAGTTTCGCGAGCAGGTCAGCCAGGTGCACAACGCCAAGCTGTCGGTGAACGATCTGGTGATCAAGGCCGCCGCGCTGGCCCTGCGCCGCGTGCCCGACGCCAATGCCTCCTTCGGCGACGAAGCGATCATTCAACATGCGCGCGTCGACGTCGGCATGGCCGTGGCCATCGAGGACGGCCTGGTGACGCCGGTGATTCGCGACGCCGATCACAAGACGCTGGGTCAGATCGCCAACGAAGCGCGCGAGCTGGCCGGCCGGGCGCGTGAACGCAAGCTGCGCCCCGAAGAGATGACCGGCGCCACCTTCTCGGTGTCGAACCTGGGCATGCTGGGCATCAAGGACTTCAGCGCCATCATCAATCCGCCCGAGGCGGGGATCCTGGCCGTGGGGACCGTCCGCAAAGAGCCGGTGGTCAAAGGCGACAAGATCGTGATCGGGCAGCGCATGTCGCTGACGCTGTCCTGCGATCACCGGGTCATCGACGGCGCGCTGGGGGCCAAGCTGTTGCAGGCCATCACCGCCATCCTTGAACGTCCCATCTCTCTAGCGTTTTAGGGAGCGGCGCGGGACATGGCCGAGAAATACGATCTGATCGTCATCGGCGCCGGACCGGGCGGGTATGTCGCCGCCATCCGGGCCGCCCAGCTGGGATTGAAGACCGCCTGCATCGAACGCGAGCGGCCGGGCGGCATCTGCCTGAACTGGGGCTGCATCCCCACCAAGGCGCTGCTGAAATCGGCCGAGATGATGCGCGCCGCCCAGCACGCCGGCGATCATGGCGTGATCATCTCGGGCCCCATCACCTTCGACTGGAGCAAGGTGATCGCGCGCAGCCGCGGCGTGGCCGACAAGCTGGCCAGCGGCGTCGAATTTCTGTTTCGCAAGTACGGCGTTCACCACATCGCCGGCACCGCGTCGCTGAAGGGGCGCGGCAAGGTCGAGGTGACCACAAAAGCGGGCACGTCGACGCTGGATTCTCCGCGCATCATCCTGGCCACCGGCGCGCGCGCCAAGCTGCTGCCCGGCATCGAAGCCGACGGCGAGCGCATCATCACCTACCGCGAGGCCATGGTGTTGCCCGAGGTGCCCAAGTCGATGGTGGTGATCGGCGCCGGCGCCATCGGCATCGAGTTCGCCGACTTCTGGAACGCCTTCGGCGTCGAGGTCACCGTCATCGAATTCATGCCGCGCGTGCTGCCCATCGAAGACGAAGAGGTGTCGCAGGCGTTGGCCCGCATCCTGAAGAAGAAAGGGATGACGCTGCACCTGGGGGCCAAGACCACCGGCGTCAAGGTCAGCGGCAAGACCGTCACCACGTCGTTCACCACCGCCGAGGGTCAGGAAAAGCAGGTCACCTCCGACCGCGTGCTGATGGCCGTGGGCGTGCGCGCCAACGTCGAAGGCTTCGGCTTCGAGGGCATGGGCGTGAACCTGGATCGCGGCTTCATTCAGGTCGACGATCAGTACAAGACCACCAGCCCCGGCATCTGGGCCATCGGCGACTGCGCCGGCGCGCCGCTGCTGGCCCACGTGGCGATGGCCGAGGGCGTCCGCTGCGTCGAGGCGATGGCCGGCAAGCACGTCGAGCCGGTGAACTACGACGCCATCCCGGGCTGCACCTACTGCGACCCCGAAGTGGCGTCCATCGGCAAGACCGAGGCTCAGGCGCGCGAGGCGGGCCTGGACATCTCGATCGGGCGCTTCCCGTTCTCTGTCAACGGCAAGGCGCTGGGCGCCGGGCACACCGACGGCTTCGTCAAGGTCATCACCAACAAGGCGCGTGGCGAGATCGTCGGCGTGCACGCCATCGGCCACGGCGTCACCGACCTCATCGCCGAGATGTCCCTGGCCATGACCTCCGAAGCCACCGCCCACGACATCCTGGCCGCCGTGCACCCCCACCCCACGCTGTCCGAAGCGATGTTCGAAGCCACCGCCGCCGCCCTGGGCGAAGCGGTCCATATTTAAGAGCGCTCGCTTCGCTCGCTGCGCGGAAGGGGCCCGCTGGCCCCTCCCGCGGGCCCTCCCCAGCCTCTCGCAAGGCGAGCCGCGTGGGCAAAGCCCGCGCTCCCGTGGGAAGACTCGCTCCCTTCGGTCGCTCTGGCGCCCCCACCTCTTTAGCCTCTCCCGTTTGCGGGAGAGGCCGGCGCCGAAGGCGCCGGGTGAGGGTTCGGCCAGCAACGCTCGAATATCGGGTGAGCGCAGCGCAGCTTTGCTGCGCGGAGCGAAGGGGACCGGGGAGCGCGAGCGGCAGCGAGCCGTTCCCCGTCAGATCGACGTATAGTAGAAAGCCAGACGATGTCAGGTCGCGTTGTTGAGACCCGTTCGAAGAAGTTGCGCGTCGTTTCGCCCGACGACGGCCCCGCCGCGTCGCCGCTGGCGCCCAAGCCGGACTGGATCCGGATGAAGATGCCGGCCGGCGAGGCCTTCTTCGATCTCAAGCGCCGCGTCGGCGAGCTGGGGCTGCACACGGTCTGCGAGAGCGCCTCCTGCCCCAACATCGGCGAGTGCTGGAACCGCAAATCGCTGACCATCATGATCCTGGGCGGCATCTGCACCCGGTCCTGTCAGTTCTGCGACGTCCCCACCGGGCGTCCGGCGCCCGCCGATCCCGATGAGCCCGGACGCGTCGCCACCATCCTGGCCGAGCTGGGCCTGCGCCACACGGTGATCACCTGCGTCGACCGCGACGACATTCCCGACGGTGGAGCGGCGCACTGGGCGGCCACCATCCGCGCCGTGAAGAGCGCGGCCCCCGAGCTGGTGCTGGAGGTCCTGACCGGCGACTTCAAAGGCGACTCCGGCGCGGTCGACACCGTTCTTGACGCCGGGCCCGACGTCTTCGCGCACAACCTCGAGACGGTGCCGCGCCTGTCACGCCAGGTGCGCGTGCAGGCCAGTTA
>JAXDMH010000257.1:0-2845 GCA_034666225.1 Myxococcales bacterium | reverse complement strand
CGCAGGACTCCGTCGAAAACAGTTCCCCTCCAACGTTAGGCCGCAGGTGAGCTTTGCCCACCGGAGGCCGCTGGGTGGAGGTTTGGAACCCTTTCAGGGTTCCAAAAAAGAAAATGATGAAATAGGACCATCCGCGTCGGCCGGTCGGAGAGAATTCTCAGCCCCTACTTTCGTAAGGGGGGAACCACGGAATTGACCGCATCGGGCTTCCCGACTCGCGGGCGTGCACATCCATCGGCCAGGGGCGGCTCCCTAGTGCGTTCTTGTAGGGAAAAGAATTCCTCTTCGTATCGCGCCATGCAGAAGGTCCGTCCGTCAGCATGGCGAGCGGCACACCGTCGGTCAAGGACCAACTACAGACGATGAGGATCGGGCTATTCGGCCCTGGTTTTTTCGGTGGTACCGGCGGGCGGTCCGGGCGGTACAACGGCGCCGGCCAGCGGCGTTTGCGGCTCGCCCGAGACCTTCTCGCGCCAGAAGGCGCCCACGCCGCCCTGCTTGGCTTCCGAGCGCGTGCCGCGGGACAGAAGTTCCTCGCGATCCAGGATGGCGTCGACGCGGCGGTAGGTCGGCTTGGCGTGCTCAAGGGTGTCCATGCGAATGGCGTCGCAGGGGCAGGCCTCGGCGCACAGGCCGCACACCACACAGCGAAGCTCGTCGATCTCGAAAATCTTGGGGCGCTTTTCGATGCGGCCGTCGGGCGATTCCTCGGGGACGATGGTGATGCAGTGGGCGGGGCAGGCGGTCGGGCACATCATGCAGGCCACGCAGCGGGTCTGGCCGTCGTCGCGCAACATCAGGCGGTGCAGGCCGCGGTGACGCTCCGGATACTTCTTCTTCTCTTCGGGGTACTGGATCGTCACGATGTCGGTCTTCGCTCGCAGGCCGACCAGGTTGCCGATGAAGTTCTTGGCGAAGTGGCGAAAGGTGACGCCCAGCCCTTCGGCGATGGCCGGCAGGTACATCTGCTGGCTGAGGCTGCCGGGGCGGCTGACGACTTTGACTCCGATGGCCATGGGGTTGCTCTCCGTTATTTCTGCTGGAAGTAGAGGATGACCAGCGCCGTCAACACCACGTTGGCGATCGACACCGGCAGCAGGCGCTGCCAGCCCAGACGCATCAGCTGATCCGACCGGAAGCGCGGCAGCGACCAGCGGATCAACAACTGGAACGAACAGAACAGGAAGACCTTGCCACCCCAGATCAGCATGCTGAACAGCACGAAGCCGATGTTGGGCAGGTGCTCCATCAGAAACGTGTTCAGGCCGAAGATGTCGGGCATGTGCCAGCCGCCCAAAAACACCGTGACGATGATGGCGCTGGAAAAGACGATCTCCAGGAACTCCCCCAGGAAGAACATGCCGAAACGCAGCCCCGAATATTCGACGAAGTAACCGATGATCTCCGGTTCGCCCTCGGGGATGTCAAAGGGCGTCCGCTTGGTCTCGGCGATGGCCGCTGTGAGAAAAAGCAAGAACCCGACCGGCTGCGAGAAGATCCCCCAGCTGTGCGACAGGTCGTGGATGTCGAAGAAGACCGTCTGCTGGGCCACCATCGCGCTCGGCTCCAGCGTGCCGAACACCAGGAACGAACCCAGGATCGACATGCCCAGCGTCACTTCGTACGAGATCATCTGCGAGCTGGCGCGCAGCCCGCCCATCATCGCCCACTTGTTGTGCGAGGCCCATCCGGCCAGCGTGGCGCCATAAACCGACAGCGAGGCGATGGCGAAATAGAACAGCAGCCCGGCGTCCAAGCGCGCGATCTGCAGCGGCACCGGGCTCTCGCAGACGCCCCCCGGTCCCATCTTTTCGAAGATGTGCCCCCAGCACAGCGGCGCGCCGAAGGGGACGATGGCCGACACGATCAGCGCCGGGGCCATGGCCATGATGGGCGCCCACATGAACAGGAACTTGTGCGCCTTGGGCGGAACGAAGTCCTCCTTGAACAGGAACTTCAGCGCGTCGGCCAGAAAGTGGGTGATGCCCCAGGCGCGAAACGGTCCGATGTTGGCGCGGTTGGGACCCAGGCGGTCCTGCATCATCGCCGACTGCCGGCGCTCCAACCAGGTCAGGATCGACGCCAGCGGCATGGCGAATCCCAGGATCATGAACAGGATCTTCGCCGTGGCGGCCAGCGCGTCGAAAGCGAGCGTTCCGTAGTCCATCGTCAGTCAGCCTCTCCGGTCAGCCTCTGGAATTGGCGAAGCGCAGCTGCACTGGCAGACGGGCGCGTCCCCAGTCGGCGTCCTTCATGAACGGCAGCTTCTGCTTGGCCTCGGCGAAGACGGTCTTGGCCGAATCCCAGTCCATGGTGGCGCCCAGCTTGCGCGCCAGGTGACACAAAATATCCCAGCCCGGCAGCGAATCGCCCGCCGGCGGCACCGCCGCGCGAATGCGCTGGACCATCCCCAGCTTGTTGGTGAACGTGCCGTCCACCTCGGCCCAGGCGGCCATCGGCAGCGCCACGTGCGCCGCCTCGACCAGGGGATCCTGATGATCGCTCATCACCACCAGCGCGCTGAGGCCACTGAAGGGCATGGCCGCCGCCGCCGTCGGGCCGACCAGGATACCGTCGGCGCCCAGCACCAGCAGGGCCTTGATCGCCCCGCCTTTGAGATCGTTCGCCAGATCGACCAGGCTGCCCAGACGCCCGCCCCCGATGGCCACCGCGCCGGCGGTGTTCGGATTCTTGTCGGCGCTGACCAGGATGTCGTCGTGCCAGCCCTGGTCACGCCCGGCCAGATAGGCGCGGCCGATGCCCAGGTGCTGGAAGGCCAGCCGCGACAAGGCGTAGAGATCTTCGTTGGTGCTCTGCGCGTTGAACACCACGCCCACCTTGCCGG
>JAXDMH010000256.1:0-3031 GCA_034666225.1 Myxococcales bacterium | reverse complement strand
GACCTGGGCGCGATGATCTCGGCGGACCCACACTTTTCCGCCTGCATGACCAGCAAGGTCTATACGTACGCCCTCGGTCGTTCGCCCGCGGACACGCCCGGACACATGGATCCGGCGGTGCTCCAGGGTGTCGCCGCGGCCTTCGGCAAGGCCGGCTACAAGTTCGAGACCCTGGTCCAGAGCATCGTCGCCAGTGACACCATCCAGAAACGGCGCGGAGAAGTTGCAGGAGGTTCGCCATGAGCTTGGGTTGGAGACGGAACGAACGTGGACTTGCCCGCCGCGCCTTCCTCGGCACGGCCGGGACCATGGTCGGATTGCCGTTGCTGGAGTCGCTGATTCCCCGCCGTGCCCGCGCTGCCGATCTCGGCTCGCCAAAGCGGGTGGTCTACTACTACGTTCCCGACGGTATTGTCATGGCGGCGTGGCGACCAGCGACCACTGGTCCCAGCTACGCCCTCACGCCCATCCTCATGCCGCTGGCGCCGCTGAAGTCTGATTTCATGGTGGTCACCGGCACCGTGAACCAGCCGGCCAAGCCGGCCTCCGCGGGTGACCACGCTGCCGGGACGTCGGGATTCATCACCTGCGCCACGGCCGTGAAATCGACGACGGACATCCGGTTGGGGATCTCGATTGATCAGGTGGCTGCTCAGCAGATCGGCAAGGCCACGCACGTCGAGTCGGTGGTGCTGGGCATGGAAGCCGGCGCGCAGGCCGGCACCTGCGACAGCGGATACGGTTGCCCGTACGTGCGCGCCATTTCATGGTCGGGTATCTCGACGCCGGTGCCAAAGATCACCAACGCCAAGATCGCTTTCGATCTCATCTTCAGCGGCGTCGATCCAATGGCCAGCCAGGCCGATCAGGCCAAACGGTTGCTCTACAGGAAGAGCGTCCTGGACGTGGCCACCGCGCGCGGGACAGCGTTGCAGAACCGTCTGGGCGCCAGCGACCGTCAAAAGCTGGACGAGTATTTCACCAGCGTGCGCGAGACCGAACGCCAGGTCACCGACGTGGGAACGGGCGCTTCCTGCCAGGGAGCCAAGGCCCCTGATCCGGCCGCGGCGATGGACTTTGAAAAGAACGTCAAGTCGTACGCCGACATCATGGTGCTGGCGATGCAGTGCGATGTGTCCCGCATCTTCTCGTTCATGCTGGGGAACGCCGGCGGGCAGCACGTCTACAGCAATCTGGGGATCACCCGCGGCCACCACGACATCTCGCACCACGGTGGCCAGGCCGTGAATCTCATGCAGCTACAGACCATCGACACCTACGAGATGACGCTGCTCTATTACTTCCTGAACAAGTTGAAGACCACCGTCGACGGCTCGGCCGACCTGCTGTTCAATTCGACCGTCTACTTCTCAAGCGAAATCTCCGACGGCGACCGGCACAACCACGACGACATGCCGGTGCTGATCGCCGGACACGGCGGCGGGATGCTGAACACCGGCCAGCACTATTCGCTGCCGACCACCACCAAGGTCTCCAACATGCTGGTGACCACGCTGCGCACCATGGGCATCATGGACGCCAAAGTGGGCGACAGCACCGGCCCGGTGATGGACATCCTGAAAGTCTAGGCGTGAGGGGGTGAACCCCCTCACGGGCTCCCCCCCGGTCACGTAGGTCGCCGCCGCCGGCGCGGCAAAGCCGCGCTTCCCCGTCTCTTGGACCCGCTCGCTACGCTCGCTCTGGCGGCACGGTCGCCAGAGTGCGGTTAGGGCGCCGGGCAGTTGACGCGCTTGGTGTCGAGGACGACGTTGTCCATCCACATCTCGGTGTCGATGGGGGACGGCTGCGAGTGTCGCCAGCCCAGGAACAGCTTGTCGAAGGGGGGCGCCTGCCAGGTGCAGTTGCCGCCCATGGAGCCGTTCACATCGACCTGGGTCTGCAGCTTTGTGTCGAACCACATGTGCATCGCGTTCTTGGTGCCGTCGATCTGCCACTCGACGCAGACCCAGCGTCCCTCGGGGATGCCGGGGCCGGCTCTCGGGCCGCAGTCAACCAGGGGCAGGTCGTTCTCGGTGGCGGGGCGCTGGGTGTAACCGGCCAGCAGCTGCCCGCCCATGATGCCCTCGCCGTATTTCGCCAGCCGGCCATTGGGAAGCATGCCGCTGGCCTCGATGTGGCTGGAGTGCACGTCACCCATGCGACCGGCTGGAGGCATCTTGGTCACCCACACCATGGCCCGGCCCCAGAACGTGTTGGCGGGCGCGGGAAACAACGGGGCGCCCGTCTTGATCAGCGTCGCGGCGCGCAGAGGTCCACCGTTCGTCCGCACCGGCTCATTGGCGGGTGACAGCGTGGTGGTCAGGTGAACAGCCTTCGCGCCGCGAAACGGCTTGCCGGTCTCGACGGCCACCTTGCCGCCGATGATTTCGGAGGTCCAGTTGGGGCTGAGATCGCTGCTGCCCGCGGCATAGCTTTCAAAGTCATCGCACAGCAGCGCCCCGGCCGGGCAGTCTGCGGAGGTGGGACGTTCGCCGCCGCCCGCGTCGGAGCCTCCGGTGCCGCCGACGATCGTCCCTCCGGAGCCGCCGTTGCCCCCCGAGCCGGGTGCGTCGTCGCCTGATTGCCCGCCCGAGCCACCTGCCGCGCTGCCGCCGCTGCCCACCGCCGAACCGCCCGCGCCACCGGTGCCGGTGTTACCCCCGCCGGCTCCTCCGGTCGCTTGACCGCTGTCCGTCGGACCTTCGGGAGTCTTGCTGGCGCTGCATGCCAGCATTGCGAACAAAGAAGCGGCGACCGCGAGACGGGCAATTTTCGGTGGCATTGTTATCTCCCCTAGGCAAGGCCAAGGCCAGTGCTGATTCCGGCTGTTTTCCGGGCCTTTGGGCGCAGCATAGCCGGCGGTGTGCGACATGTGTTGGCTGCGGTTAACAGCCGTGACTTCGCGCTCCCCGCCACCGGTCACGAAAGCGGGGACGGGGCGATGCGGTTCTCGTTGGGACCGGGGGCGACCATTGGTGGTGGCAGGGACACCGGCGGGTTCGGGGGAGCGGCGTCCAGGGCCGGTGGCGGT
>JAXDMH010000255.1:0-2658 GCA_034666225.1 Myxococcales bacterium | reverse complement strand
TCTCGGTCTTCTCAGTCTTGGCGACGGCCGGCGTGGTGTTTACCTTTTCGCGCTGCCGCCGTCGCCAGTCGGAGTAGTTGCCGACGTGCAGTTCAACGCTGTCGCCGTCGATCACCGCCAGGCGCGTGCAGAGGCGATCCAGAAAATAGCGATCGTGGCTGACGATCAGCAACGTCCCCTCGTAGTCGCCCAGGGCGCCCTCCAAGGTTTCGCGCGCCGGGATGTCCAGGTGGTTGGTCGGTTCGTCCAGGACCAGCACGTTGCGCGGAAACAGCATGATCTTGGCCATGGCCAGGCGGCTGCGCTCGCCACCGGACAGCCCGCGCACGGTGCGAAAGGGGTCGTCGCCGAAGAAGCGAAACTTGGCCAGGTACTGGCGGACGTACTCGGGCGACAGATCGGCGCGCACCGAACGAATCTCGTCGATCAGCGTCAGCTCCTCGGACAGCGTGCCCAGCTTTTGATCGAAGTAGCCGATGCGCACGCCGGTGCCGATCTCCACTCGCCCACTCAGCGGCGGCAGCTCGCCGATCAGCGTCTTCAGCAGCGTCGTCTTGCCGCTGCCGTTCGGTCCAACGATGCCCAGCTTGTCGCCGCGGTAAACGTTGACCGTCACGTCGCGAAGCAACGGCGCGCCGGGATACCCGACGGTCAAGTTCGGCGCGCGGATGGTCTCCTTGCTGCCCAGATCGCCGCCGGTGGAGAACGAGAGCCCGATGTTGCCGGCGTATTGCCAGTGGTCTTCCGGACGTTCCAGGCGGTCCAGCTTCTCCAGCATCTTGCGCCGGCTCTGCGCCTGCTTCGTCTTCTGACCGGCCAGGTTGCGGCGGATGAAATCTTCCGTCTTGTCGACGTGCTCCTTTTGCCGCTCGTATTCCACCCGCGCCCGCTCCAGACGGGCGTCGCGTTCCACGACGTACTTGTCGTAGCCATACGGATAGCGAACGAACTTGCCGCCTTCCAGCTCGACGATCTCGCGGGCCACGGCGCGCACGAAGGCGCGATCGTGCGACACCAGCACGAAGGCGCCCGGATATTCGGCCAGGAATGACTCCAGCCGTTCGATGGCCGCCAGGTCCAGGTGGTTGGTCGGCTCGTCCATCAGCAGGAGATCAGGCTGGCGCACCAGCACCTTGGCCAGCTCCAACCGCCCGCGCTCGCCGCCCGACAGGGTGTCGACAGCACGCGCCAGGTCGCTTTCGGCAAAGCCGACGTCCGTGGTCAGCCGGCGCACGCGCGACTCCAGATCGTACCCGCCCTCACGTTGATAGCGCTCCTGCAGCTCGCCATAACGCCCCAGCTCGCCGTCGGCGCCGCCAGCGGCGAGGCGGTGTTCGATGGCGGTCAGCTCGTCGTGCAGCTTTTGCAGCGCGGCGAACGGCTCCAGCAGGGCATCCATGACCGTGCCGTGACCGGAGAACTCCTGCGACTGGTGCAGGTAGGCCACGCTGGCACGTCCCAGAATGCGGACGTCACCCGAATCGGCTTGCAGATCACCGGCCAAAAGCCGTAGCGCGGTCGACTTGCCGGTGCCGTTCGGACCCAGCAGGGCCAGCCGATCGCCGGGGCGAATCAGCAGCGAGGCGCCGGCCAGGATCTGCGTGCCGGGATAGCCAAAATGCGCGTCGGAAAACTGAGCCAGGGACATGTGATTTTCGCGAACGCTTGCTTACAACGACCTTGGACTATCGGCCAAGTTGTAATAGAACCAGCGCACGACGATTCACAGGTCAAACTGCACGCAATGAAAGAGTATCTCCTCACCGCTGGCCCGACGCCTGTGCCCGACAGGGTGCGGCTGGCCATGGCCCGGCCCGTCCTTTACCACCGCGCGCCCGCCTTCATAGAGTGCCTCAAGGAGGTGCAAGAGGGGCTGAAGTGGCTGTTCCAGACCAAGCAACTGGTCTTGCAGATGACCGGGTCGGGAACGCTGGGCATGGAAGCGGCGGTGACGAACTTTCTGCGCCACGGCGATCGCGCGCTGGTCATTCGCGGCGGCAAGTTCGGCGAGCGCTGGGGGAAGATCGCGCAGGCCTACGGCATCGAATGCGTCTTCGTCGACGTCGAGTGGGGCAAGAGCGTCGACCCGCTGGTGGTGGCGGCGGCCCTGGACAAAGATCCCGGCATCCGCGCCGTCTATGCCACCGCCTCGGAAACGTCGACCGGCGTGAAGCACGACCTGGAAGGGCTGTCCAAGGTGACGCGCAACCGGCCCGACGTCCTGCTGTGCGTCGACGCCATCACCGCGCTGGGCGTCTTCGACGTGCCCATGGACAAGTGGGGCCTGGACGTCGTCGTCCTGGGCTCGCAGAAGGCGCTGATGCTGCCGCCTGGGCTGGTCACCGTCGGCGTTTCGGAAAAAGGCTGGAAGGCCAACGAGCGCTGCAACCTGCCGCGCTTTTACGCCGACCTGGCCCGCGAGCGGAAGAGCCAGGACAAAGGCGAGAGCGCCTTCACGCCCGCGGTGTCCCTGATCGTCGGCCTGCAGGAATCGCTGCGCATGATGAAGGAAGAGACGCTGGAAGGCGTGTTCAACCGCCACGATCGTCTGGCCCGCGCCACGCGCGCCGCCGCCGGCGGTCTGGGGCTGGAGCTGTTCGCGTCGTCGCCGACCAACGCGGTCACGGCCATCCGCGTGCCGTCGGGCATCGACGGGAC
>JAXDMH010000254.1:0-4900 GCA_034666225.1 Myxococcales bacterium | reverse complement strand
GATCTGCCCCTCCAGCGTCATGGCCATGAGGTTGGCGTTGTCCGAGATGATGTGCCCCTTGCCCTTCGAATGCTTGAGGATCCCGTCGCGCACCTCGACGCTGAGGTTCAGGCCGCGTCCGTCGCGCTCCAGCACCTCGACCACGCGCAGCGATTGTTTCACGTGGTGGAATCCCTCGGGCATCAGCTTGGCCAGCACCTTTTCCCCGGCGTGGCCAAAGGGGGTGTGGCCGAGATCGTGCCCCATGACGATGGCCTCGGTCAGCGATTCGTTGAGGCGCAACGCCCGGGTGACGGTGCGGGCGATCTGGGCCACCTCCAGCGTGTGCGTGATGCGCGTGCGGTAGTGGTCGCCCTCCGGCGCCAGGAACACTTGCGTCTTGCCGGCCAGCCGGCGAAACGCCTTGGAGTGAATGATGCGATCGCGATCGTGCTGGAAGATCGGCCGGGCGGGATCAAGCGGTTCGGGCAGCGCCCGCCCCCGGCTGGCGCTGCTTTTCTGAGCGAACGGTGACAGCACCGCCTCCTCGTCGGCTTCCAGCTGCTCGCGAATGTTCATTACCGTCTCTTCCCTCTGCCTTTGCCGCGGGGCATCCCTCCGGCGCCGCCGCCTTTGCTCTTGCCGGTGCTTTTCACGGGCGTCTTGCTCTTGCCTTTGCCAACGGCGACGCCGCCGCGTCCCCTCCGGTTATCGAACGCGGCTGCCTCGGGTTTCGCGCGCTGATGATCTTTCTCGCGGCGGCTCCGGCCGCGACCAGCGCCGTCGCGCCCTCCGCGCCCGAAGGCGTGGTCACCACGGGCCCGGGCGGCCTCGCGGTGTTCGTGCATGGCGAAGTCGACCTTGCGACGAACCACGCTGACCGATTGCACCTCGACCTTGACGCTGTCGCCGAGGGCGAACGCCCGCCCCGAGCGGCGCCCCACCAACCGGCAGGCCGGCTCGTCATAGATGTAATAGTCGTCGGACAGCGCTTCCAGCCGGACCAGACCCTCGACGAACGGCTCGTCGATGACCACGAAGAAGCCGAATCCGGCCACGCCCGAGATCGTCCCGTCGAAGACGTCGCCGATCCGATCGCGCAAGAAGAATGCCCGGTAGAGATCGGTGACCTCGCGCTCGACCTCCATGGCCTGCCGTTCGGCGAACGAGGAGTCGGCCGCCATCTTTTGCAAGGCGGCCCGCTCCGGCACCGGATTTTCCGCCGGTGGCACCCAGCCGCCCGATGGTTTTCCCAGCCCGGCCAGGCGGCTTTTCAGCAGGCGGTGCACGATCAGATCCGGATAGCGCCGGATCGGCGAGGTGAAGTGCAGGTAATCGGGCGACGCCAGACCGAAGTGGCCGATGTTCGCCACGTCGTAGGTCGCCTGCTTCAGCGAGCGCAGCATCTGGAACGACAGTGGCTTCTCTGCCGGATGGCCCTTGAGCCGATCGAGGACGCGGTGCAACCCCTTGGGCGTGCGCGCGTCGTCGATGTCGATCTGGATGCCGTAGTGTTCGGCCAGCACCGCGAACTGTTCCATGCGCGCCCGGTCGGGGGCGTCGTGGATGCGCCACAGGGTGTCCTCATTGCGCTCGTGAAAACTGGCGGCCACCGCTTCGTTGGCGGCCAGCATGAACTCTTCGATCATCGAATAGGCCTGGCGTTCGCCGGGATCGCGCCGCGACTTGCGGATGTCGCGCACCAGGCGGGGATCGTCGTGGTCCAGTTCGATCACCGGCTCGGGCAGATCGAAGTTCAACGCCCCGCGCTGCACCCGCTGGACGTTCAGCTGGCGGGCCAGGCTGTCCATGGCCCGCAGCGCCGGCAGGTGCGGTTCGTATTTCTTGCGCTTGCCGCGCGTGTCGCCGCCCAGCGCCGCTGCCACGCCGGGATAATCCAGGCGGGCGCGCGAATGAATCACCGCCGCGCAGAAATCGCGGTCGATGATGTTCACCTGCTTGTCGAAATCGATGCGCACCACCATGGCCAGCCGATCCTCCTCGGGGACCAGCGAGCAGATGCGCGCCGACAGCGGCTCGGGCAACATCGGGATGGCCCGGTTGGGCAGGTAGATGCTGCAGCCGCGCTTGCGCGCCTCGATGTCGACGGGGGCGCTTTCGCGGACATAGTGCGAAACGTCGGCCACCGCGACCCAGAGGCGCGTCCCACCGTGCGGCAGGCGTTCGATGGCCACCGCGTCGTCAAAGTCGCGCGCGGTCTCGGGGTCGATGGTGGTGAACTCGATGTGGCGAAGATCCTCGCGGTCGGCCCGTTCCTGGGGCAGCACCTCCTGGGGCAGGTGCTCGGCCTGGCGGGCGGCGTCCTCGGGAAATTCTTCGGTGATGTCGGCGCAAGCCAGCACCTTCTCCACCTCGGTGCGGGGGTCGTCGGGATCGCCCAGCACCTTCAGCACCTCGGCGGCCATGGGGCCGTCCGGGACGTCGGGGTAGCGGGTGATCTCGGCGACCACGGCCTGGCCGACCAGCGTCGCGGCCACGTGGCCGCTCAAGGTGACGGGGCCGGTGATACGCGGGTCGTCGGGCTGCAGGATCATCTGCTTGCCGGCGCGGACCAGCTGGCCTGTGATCTTGGCGCGCCCGCGCGACAGCACGTGCAACACCCGTCCTTCGAAGCCGCGCACGCCTTGCCAGGCCTCGATCTCGACGGTGTCAGCGTCCATGGCGGCGCCGCGGCTGCGGGCCGAGATGTGGACGTCTTCGGACTTGTCGTCGGGGACGACGAAGCCATAGCCGACGGGATGGATCTTGATCCGTCCGGTCAGTTTGCGCGCAGAAGCGCGCGGGAAAGGGGTTCGGGAATAGTTGTCTTCGATGCTCACTCGGTATCCGTTTCTATGATTGTCTCACTGTGGTTGTTACTGTCGGCTCGGTGTTTGAACTGATCGCAAGGCATACAGCCTGCGGTCGTCCGAGCCAACGAAGATTGTGCCGTCGGCGGCCAGGGCGGGCGAGCTGTCGACGTCGCCCCCCAGCTCGACCGACCAGCGGAGCTGGCCGTCCGGTTCCAGCGCGTACAGCCGGTCGTCCTGCGATCCGAACAGCACGGCGCCCTTGGCGTCGACCAGCGCCGACGACCAGATGCGATCGCCGGTGCGGAACGTCCAGTCCAGCGTGCCGTCCAGGCGGACGGCGTAAAAAAGGCTGTCGAACGAGCCGATGTACACGTCGCTGGCGCCCAGCGCGGCCGAGGCTCGAATGTCGCCGCCGGTGGTCATCGCCCAGCGCAGCGTGCCGTCGCTGCCCAGGGCGTACAGCTTGCGATCGTCCGAACCGATATAGATCGTGCCGTCATCGCCGATGGCGGGGCTGGATTCAACGTCGCCGCCGGTGCGAAAGTCCCAGCGCTTGATGCCGTTCGGACCGATGGCGTACACCAGATCGTCCTGGCTGCCGGCGATCACGGTTCCGTCGGACATCACCGCGGGCGCCGACGAGACGTGCCCCCCGGTGGCGAACCGCCAGCGCAGGGTCCCGTCGGGGTTGATGGCATAGACGCCGTCGCCGCCCGTATAGATGACGCCGTCGGGGCCGATGGTGGGGCCGGCGTCGACGTCGCAGCGACTGGCGTCGGGTCCGATGCCGATTCGTTGCGGGCAGGACCCGACCTGGAACGCCCAGCGTGGTTTGTCGCCGCCCGGCGCGATGGCGTACAGGTGGTCGTCATCGGAGCCGACGAAGATCCCGCCGTCACGGGCGATGGCCGGCGAGCTGAAGATGATGTCGCCGGTCAGGTGCGACCAGCGCAACGTCCCGTCGTGGGCCAGCGCGTACACGCGGCCGTCGTGGGAACCAAACAGCACCGACCCGTCGTCGGCGACGACCGGCGACGAGGTGATGGGGCCGCCGGAGGCGAACGTCCACCAGACCGCCGGTTTCTTGCTGGGCAGAACAAAGGGAGAGCGCCCGCGGTGCGAAACGCCCAGGCGAAACATGGGCAGCGCCGGTTCATTCACGGCCGTGGGCAGCGGAATGACAGCAGGCGTGGCCCCGGCAACAGCCGGCGGTCGCGAACGCACGCCGGGAGGCGGCGGCCAGGTGCAGTGTCCGGCATCGCAGATCCGTTGCAGCTTGCAGTCGTGGTCCGATCCGCAGGCGGTTTGCACGCCGGCGCACCCGGCCTGCAGCAAGGCCCATAGCCCACCTATCACCCAAACACACCGAATCACTGGGTCACGAAAATCGCTGAACGTTTCGCGGCCGCACAGGGCGAGCCACACGAAAAAGAAATCCTTCTGATGGGCCAAGACTAAGGCAATTTCGAAAAGCTGCAAGCGCGACGTCGCGCCAGGACCACACCAGCCGGCGTCGCGCTGTCTGTGGGTGTGTCTGGGCCAGGTGACGGGCCGTGTGCGAACAACGTTCTCTGTTATCCTGATTGAATGCGTTTTCTCTCGCTGTTGCTGCTGGTGGTACTGGCAGCGGCCGTCTCAGCGGGGTGCCGCAAGCGCGCGCCAGAGCCGTCCCCGCCCGTCGCCGCCCTGAGACCGACCGGCCGCGATGCCGGCGCCGACGGTTTGATCCGCGCGGCCCCGGCAGCAACAGCAGCGGCGACGGCGAGACCCGCGACACCCAGGCGCGCCATCCGCCACGTCATCATCATCAGCGAAGACGGACTGCGCCCGGACGCCCTGATGGACGTGCGCCCGCCCGTGCACGAATCGATCATGCACAAGGGATCGTATTCGCTGCAGGCGCGAACCATCCGCCACGCCTCCACCCTGCCCTCGCACGCCGCCATGCTGTCGGGCTTTGACATGAAAGAGCACGGGCTCAGCTGGAATTCGTGGCAGCCCGAACGCGGTTACATCCTGGTGCCGACCATCTTCGATGCCGCTTGCCACGCCGGCGATCATGCCGCCGCGTTCGTGGGCAAGCGCAAGCTGGAACACATCGCCCACCC
>JAXDMH010000253.1:0-2568 GCA_034666225.1 Myxococcales bacterium | reverse complement strand
CTATCGGGATTTTTTCTACGTCTCCAATATGCATGGCTATGATTGGCAACGACTGCGCGACAAGTACGAACCCTTGGTGGATTACGTCGGGCACCGCGCCGATCTTAACTATGTGATCGCCGAGATGATCTCCGAACTCGTCGTGCAGCATGCCTATATCGAGGGAGGCGATCTGGGCCTGCCCAAGCGGCCGTTCGTCGCCCTGCCGGGCGCACGCTTCGAACTCGACGCCGCGTCCGGACGGTACCGCATCGCCAAGATCTTCCCCGGTCAGAACGAGGAGGAGCATTATCGCTCACCCCTGACCGAGGTCGGTGTCGACGTCCATGAGGGCGACTATGTGCTCGCGATCAACGGACGCGAGCTGAGCGCCGGCACCGATCCCTACGAGTTGCTGCAAGCCCCGGCCGATCAACCCGTGGAGTGGCGCGTCTCGGCGGCGCCGGACGGCAAACCGCTCCGAACCATCCGTTATCAGCCCCTGGCCAGCGAAACCGGCCTGCTCTACCTGGCGTGGACTGCCAAGAACCGAGCGCGTGTCGAGAGCTTGAGCGGCGGGCGGCTGGGCTACATCCATATTCCCGACATGGGCGAAGCGGGTATCCGCGAGTTCATCAAATGGTGGTTCCCACAAGTGCGCAAGGAGGGGCTGGTGGTCGACGTCCGCGACAACGGCGGCGGCAACATCTCGGAGATGCTGATCGAGCGCTTGGCGCGCGTCGTGCACGGCACCGGCTTCGCGCGCAATCATGAGGCCACCGACACCTATCCGCGGGTGGTGCAATCCGGCCCCAAGGTGGCGCTCATCAACGAGGACACCGCCTCCGACGGCGACATCTTCTCGAACGCGTTCAGAGAATGGAAAGTGGGCCAGCTGGTCGGCAAACGTACCTGGGGCGGTGTGGTGGGCATCACGGAACATGGCCCGCTGCTCGACGGGGGAACCGTGTTCGTGCCAGAGTTCGGTACCGCAGATGCCAACGGGCACTGGATCATCGAGGGGCACGGTGTGGATCCGGATATCGTCGTCGAGCAAGATCCGGTCGAGGTCCTCCGGGGCCACGATCCGCAACTGGAGCGCGGCGTTTCCGAGTTGATGAAACAGCTGCCGCCGACACCCACGGGACTTCCGCAACGCCCCCCACCGCCGATCAAAACCGAGGCGCCATAGACATGTCGGAGCTGTCCACGCTGGGGCTGGCGCAGGCGGGCGATGCGCTCGAGATCGCGGAGATGTCACGGGACTGGGTCGAACAGGGCCTGACGTGGTCATGGACGCCGGCGCGCGTGCAAAACTCTATTTCGGGAGCCGATTCGTCCGTGGTCGTGGCGCGGCGTCGCGACGTCCGGCGCGGCGATGCTCGTCACATCGCAGCCTTCGCCATCATGCACTTCGGCGAAGACACGGCGCACTTGAACTTGCTGGCGGTGGCGCCGGACTATCGGCGGCAGGGTCTCGGACGCCAGCTGCTCGACTGGCTGACGGCCACCGCCATCGAAGCCGGCGTGTTTCGGATCAATCTCGAGTTGCGCACCCACAACGAGGGAGCGCGTGCCTTCTACAAGGATTTAGGATTCGATGAGCTGGGCGAGATCAACGGCTACTACCAGGGCCGCGAGGCGGCGCTGCGCATGTCGCGTCGTCTGGCAAAAAACCAGTGCTGAATTCCGAAAACGGTGACCCCCACTCCTAGTACCTCGTGAGACAGGGCGGCGACCCGCTGCCAGCGGTCCTCGCTCGCGAAAAACAAGGCGAAGCCGCTGACCACCAGCAGCACCAGAAACGTCGCCAGCGTCGCCCCGCTCCACCGCCGCAAGCGACCCGGCCACCATCGAAGCACGTGCCTCGCGCTGACCCAGCCGAGCAGATACATGCCCGCTATCGCGACGACGCCATGCAGCAGCAGCAGCGGCGGCTGCCACGGGTGAGGTGTCGGTCCGAATTGACCCGGTCGAGCGAAGAACTGATCCAACAACAACCACAGACATCCCGAGAGCCAGAGCAAGCCCAAGACGAGGTAGATCGCCGATCGCTGCCGGCCGGGCATACGGCCCGGCGGAGGGAATCGGCCACTTTGCGGGGCGTGGCGATGCTCCGCGTGCCGCTGCTGCCAGACGCGCCGTTCAGGCCGCGCCATGAGCCGTTTGCAAGGCGGCCTGCCACAACGCGACGAGCCACCGCACACCCTGGGTCACATGCTCCGACGAGAGCGTGGCACCGGAAATGTTTTTGATGTCGGAGCGAAATTGCAGCTCATTCAGCGAACGGCGGCGAGCGAACTGCGAACGCCAACCGGGATTGCGCACTTCGCCGCCATGACTTTCGCGGTACGCCATGATCTCGAGGTCGCGGATGCCGCCGCCCGCATCGATCCCCAGCGCATAAGTGATGAGGTTCTGCCGGCCGATCACTTCATCGACGAAAAAGTATCCCAGCGGCTCGCCCTGACGCATTGCGCTCCAGATCCGCAACGTCCCATGCGGAGGCTGGGGGCCCGCCGCTTGCAGAATTGCCTGCAGTTGGTCCGCATTTTGCCGCAGGACCACTTCTTGAAAAGCGTCGGCGTC
>JAXDMH010000252.1:0-10992 GCA_034666225.1 Myxococcales bacterium | reverse complement strand
CCCGCGGGCAACTGGACCCTGGGCATTCGGTCGATGACACGGGCGACGCTGGTCATCCCGGTGTGGGAACGGCTGGCCTTCGACGTCAGCGGTTCGATCGATGGCTCGTTCGCCAACCGATTCCTCTCGACCGATGGCGACGGCGCCATTCCTGGCGAGCCAAACGTTTTCGTGCGCGGTGGCGTCGCCTTGCGCTATGGGGCGCCATGAGGGGCGGGCCGAAACCGACCAGCGGGCGGCTCCTCCCGCTGCGCCGGATCTCGGGCGCGGCGTCCGAGCTGACCGACGCCGCGCTGGTCGCTGGATGCGCGGTGGATGATTCCGCCTCGCTGGGCGCGCTGTTCGATCGATACAGCCGCTCCGTCTATCGATTCGTTTCCCGGCTTTCCGGCAGCTCCCCCGGCGAGTTGGACGATCTGGTGAGCACGACCTTTCTCGAAGCGTGTCGCTGCGCCAGCAAGTTCCGGGGTGGTTCATCAGCGTCGACCTGGTTGTTCGGGATCGCCATCAACGTCGTCCGCCATCATGTGCGCGGCGATATCCGTCGGCGCACGTTCATCGCGGCCTACGCGCAGGCACCGGCTGCCAGCCGCAGCCCTCGCCCCGACGACGCCGCGGAGAACCGAGAGCTGATCGCCAAGGTGGGCGAGGCCATCGGGAGACTTCCACATGCCCTGCGGGAGACCTTCGTTCTGTGCGAACTGGAAGAGGTGCCCGGTCCCGAGGCGGCACGGATACTGGGCGTGCCGCCGGGCACTTTGTGGCGGCGCATCCATGAGGCGCGGAAATTCCTGCGGCAGGCGCTGTCATGACGTTCACCTGGGCATATCGCATCCGCTGCCCGTCGGAGCTGACGCTGTCGCGGGCCCTCACCGAGGGACGGCGATCTTCACTGGCGCGGCATTTGAAGACGTGCGCGCGCTGCTCGACGTTGTTGCACGACCTGCAGCAGGTGCGAGATCTCAGCCGTCAACTGCACGAGTATGTGCCCGACGACGGTCAACTGGAGCAGACGCGCACGTCGTTGCTGGCGTCGCTTCAAGCCCGGCGCCGTCCCGGCAACGCCAGTTCGCATCGACTGCCCTGGTGGCGCCTGTCCGCGGGAGCGGCCGGCGTTGTGGTCGCGATTGCGGCGATCGTCGCTTGGCGGCTGCCGCAGCGGTCGCCGTCGTCATCGTCATCGTCGTCGATGGCGTCTTCGTCGTCGATGGCGGAGCCCGCGCTTCGCACCTTTCACGCGTCGGTTCAGCCGCGGCCGGGGACCCGATTGAATCGAATGGGAACCGCAGCCGACGACATCGTTCGCTTGCACGAAGGCGGCGCGCGTTTCGACGTCTCGCCACTGGCGCCAGGCCAGCGCTTCCGGGTCGTCGTCGGCGACGGCGAGGTCGAAGTGCGCGGCACCGCGTTCGATGTGGAGGTCCGCGGCGATCAACTGACCGCCGTCCACGTCCATCACGGACGGGTCGAGGTCCGGGTGAACGGTCGCTCGCCGGTCGTCCTTGGCGCGCGCGAAGACTGGAACGCCGGCGAACCCGCGGTCCGGCCCGATGCCACCCCGCCCAGCGCTTCAGAGACGGCCTTCATCGCCGGATGGAGCGCCTTCCGGGCCGGGCGATTCACCGAGGCAGTGGCGTCGTTCGACCACGTGCTCCGGCTGGCTCCCGACAGCGCCATGGCCGAGGACGCCGAATACTGGAGGGCGGTCGCCCTGACGCGGGCCGGGGCGCCGACCGCGCGTGACGAACTGCTGACATTTCTGCGCAAGTACCCGCGCTCCGCTCACGCCGCCGACGCTAACCGGAGTCTGCAACGGCTGAGGTCGGCGGCCCGCTAGCGCACCAAGCCGCGACGCTACTGCGGAAAACCGGTATTGCCGGTGCCCAGCTTGGTCAGCGTCTCCCAGGCCAGCGGATGCGATGCCAGCGTCGGCCGATTTCCTTTGAAGCTCCCCGCCGGCGTCAACAGGACCTGCGTGTTCGGCATCGGTCTGTGCTCGACGTTGACGAAGTGGTTGTAGGCCATGTCCCAGGTCGGCTGTACCGGATAGTTGGACCGCCGCATCGAACCGAAGTCGACAGCGGCAATCTTGGCGACCGACGAGGTCGTCGCCATCATCGTGAAGCCGTTCAAGCCGTCGCACGTATAGGCCATGCTGGGGGCGGGAATCAGGCTCACGTCCGGGTTTGTGGTGCCATCGCCGCTGAAGTTGCTGCGGCCTTTGAGGATGCCCGCGTGAAACTCGAAGGCGGCCAGCAGCCGCTCGCCATAGTTGATGGTCGTGTCGCCGTAGAGATCCACGCCGGCGATCTTCTGGATCGCGGCGGTCTCCGCGACGTTGGTGAACGAGCCCAGGCCGTACTGGACGTGTTCCAGGTCGCGGCAGCTCTCCTGTGACGTGCCGTCCAGGAGCCCACTCGCCTTGGCGATCCCCCACCAGTAGTCGATCCCGCACCCGGACGTCTTCTTGCCGTTCTTCTTGCAGACAATGACGTCGTTGCCGGCGGTCGGTGTCGCTCCGTCCGCTTTGAGATAGACGTAGTACTTCATCGCCGCCAGCGCGTTCTGTGCGGCCAGCTTGTAGTCGGCCAGGTTGTCGTTGTAGACGGCGATCTGCATGAAGGCGTCGGCCTCGCTGGCCTCCCAGTTTCCGTTCTGCACGTCCGCGCTGGTTGTGATGTCGACGTTGACGTAAGGCCGAATGGCTGTCGTCAGCATCTTGCCGAACGCTTGCGCCTGACTGTCGGACCATCCCTTGGCATATTTTGACTGCGGGTACGTGTAACGAATCAGCTCGGCTGCCCTGGCCCACAGCGTTCCCGTCCAGCCGGTCTGCAGCGGCGAATTGTCCGACGTCATGTACCCGACGTGCGTCGTCACATTGTTCCAGGCGTCGAGAAACCCGATGGCCTTCTGCGCCTCGGCTTCGTCTTGCGTCAGATACCAGAGGATGGCGTGGGAGTACGCCGCCATCGCGTTCGCCTTCTCGTCGTCGCAGGAGGTGTCTCCCGGCGGCGCGGCCGAGTGCGAACCGCAAGTCACCGTGACGTGGCTGGCCGGCGCGGCAGGCGTCGTCGGCAAATGGCAACGCCCGGCGCTGTCCTCCCCTGGGCACGCGGGAAGCGTTGCGTCCGACATGTCCTGCTGCAGGGCTGCCAGCGCCTGCTTGAGATCGGGATCGCCCATGGCCAGACGGTTGCGAATCGCGTTCAGACCGCCCTGCGTGACGATGATGCCCGGATGGAAGAAGCCAGCGGCGCTGCGCGTGCCGATCACGCCTGTGTCGCCGCCGCCGGGGATGTCGGGCAACCCTGCGTCGAACCCGCCGCTGCTTCCCCCGCTGCCCATCGAGGACCCTCCGCTGCCGCTGGAACTTGAACCTCCACCCCCGCTGGGGGAGCCTCCACCGCCGCTGATGGAGCCGCCGCTCCCGTTCGAATCTCCACCTCCGTTCTGGGCGCCTCCGCTTCCATTCCCGTCGCCTCCTGGCGCCCCGCCGCTGCCGGCATCGTTTTGCGCGACGCCACCTCCGCCGCACCCAGCCGCAAACGCGACAGTGGTGACCGTCAGCCACAGCGAACACGCGAATCTTGAGCGCGGGGTCATCGAATAGTCCTCCGATACGATGGCGTCCGGCCCAGCCCGACCGTCGGTCGAATCACCGAGCCTCTGAATTAAACCCGGTAGGGTCCCCGAATGGGTAACCGGCGCCCGTCGGTGCGGTCCGTCGGCGCGCACGACGTGACGAACCCGGCGTCGTGTCAGGCACACCCGAGACTGACAGTCCGTCGGGCGAACTACATCCCAGGGTCAAGCGCATTGATCACGGAAATCAACCGCTCCAGGGAACCGCTGATCGCCGCCTTGTTCCGGTGCGGCGCGCGCGTCTTTTTCAGGACGTCGTCGATGGCGTCGTCCACCACCGTCCACTTTTCCCGATTCATCGCCTGAAGACGGGATTGAGCGCCGTCCCAGGCGGTCTCCAGGTCTGTGGCCCGCGAACTGGCCTCTGACAGGTTCCCGGCGCGCACCAGGCGCAACACGTCGTCGGTGATCTTCCTGAAGACTGACAGATTCCCCAGCGGCTGGCCTTTCGGAACAGACTCTGGCGGCGGCGTCGCGGCAGCGGCAGCGGCAGCGGCAGCGGATGTCGGCGCCGTCTTTTGATCGGCGAGCGTGTTCATCACCTTGATGAGTTCCTGCAGGGAACCATTCATCGCCGCCGTGTCTGATTGTCGGGCGCGCGTTGTGACCAGGACGCCGTCAATGGCGTCGTCCATCACCGTCCATTTCTCCGGATTCATGGGACGCATGCGCGCCTGGGCGTTGTCCCAGGCAGTCTCCAGACCATCGGCTTGCGATTTGGCGCCGGCCACGTCGCCGGCCCGGACCACGCTGAGCATTTCGCCCGCGATCTTTCTGAACGGCGTCAGATCTCCCAGCGGCGCCGATGGTGAGACCGAGGCTGCCGCCTCGGCGCGCAGATGCGACCGGCGAACGCCGTAACCCGTTCCGCCCGCGACCAGCAGCAAGACCACGGTCCCCACAACCTGCCAGACGACGGAGGATCCCCGCTTTCGGGTGGCGTTCTCCCGCGCGGCCCCTTGCGACGGCTCGGCGATGAAATCCCGCTGCGTGAGGGCCAGGTAGATGACCACCGCAAGGATCGCCGCCACGAACACGGCGCTGGTGATCGTCGCGCCCAGACCCAATCCCCCGTTGGCGCGCGGCTGGGAGAGATAGTCCCCCAGCGAGGCGCCCAGTGGACGGGTCAAGATGTATGCGATCCAGAACGCCAGCACCGCATCCAGCCCCAGGCGCCAGGCGATCGTCGCGGTGGCGATCACCCCCAGAACGATCAGGCCCGTCGCCAGATAGCCAAGGCCCAGGCCCTCGGCCATCAGGTCTCCCGACGCCGTTCCCAGCGCGAAGGTGAAGAGGATGGCCAACCAATAAAAGGCCTCTCTTCGCCGCGTGAAAATGGAGTGAATCGAAAGCGTGCCCTCCTTCGCGAACCAGACGACGAAGGTCAGCGCCAAGGCAACGCTGAAGATGATCGTGCTCGCTTCGAGAGGAAAGCCCAGCGAGTCGGTCAGAAGGTCGGTCACCAACGTGCCGAACACGCTGATCAGCACGACGGTGAGCCAATAGATGGCCGGTGTGTATCTCTGCGCCTTGAACTGGACGAAGAGCGCGACCAAAAGGGCGATGCCCGCGGCAATGGCGGTGCCCTTCAGCCCAAGCCCGAGATTGACGTTCAGAAAATCCGACGCGGTCTCGCCGACGGTGGTGCACAGGACCTTGATGACCCAGAAAAAGACGGTTACCGCGGGGACCTTGCTCAGCATTCTATCCTCAGGTGTGCCCATCGTACCTGCTGCTAGACCCGGGTGGTGGCCGGGACCTCATGGGAGAGATCCACGATGACGTCGTCGCCGGTGATCACCACCTGCACGCTGGGCAGCGTCCGGGTGGCCGGGCCGTTCAGCACCGTCCCGTCGGCGGCGAACTTGCTGCCGTGACAGGGACAGACCAGCAGGGCGCCGCCGGCCGGAAGGGTGACCACCACGGTGCGCGCGCAATCCCCCGGGTTGCCCAGCAGCTTCCTGCACGCGCTGTCCGTGCACAACGAGACCAGGCAGCATTGATGCGTGCAGATCCCGCTCAGCGCATAAAACCCCTTGTCGTCGCGGACCAGAACCGCCGCCGTGCGGTCGTCGTCGTTCATCAAGATCGCCGACCCGGCGGGCAGAAGACTGGCCCCCGGGAACGTCAGCCGCTTGCCGTCGACCAGGCAATAGCGCAACCCAGGGCCGTCCCCCACTGTCGTGGAGCACGGCACCTGGGTCTTGCCGGCTCCGCATCCCCCGAGAAGGGAGCCGGCCCCGGCCAGCAGGAAGTTGCGCCGATTGCCGTCGGGCATCAGGGCTTGCACTTGCCGCTGGCCAGATCGCATGTCAGCGGAGACTGGCAGTCGGGATCGCGCAGACACTTGAAGGAGCAGGCGTTGGCGCTGGGGCCAAATCCCTTGGGAGGCGTGGTGACGAACTGCTGACAGACATAACCCTCGGCGGTTCGGCAATCCGTGTCGGTCGTGCATTCCTTGAAACAGCCGGGTGATTCGCCGCCCAGGGCAACGCAAGTGGCCCCAGGAGGGCAGATGTTCACGTCGTCACACGGCTCCATGAAGCAATACCCGCCCGGGTATCCGTCGCCCGCTTCGTTGTTGCACGCCGATCGGGAATCGGTGCCGCAATCGATCGTCGTCGCGCAGGGCGTGCCGATCATCGCGGTCTCCGGCGCGGGTGCGCACCGCTTCTGATTCGCGCCGTACGACGCGCAGACCTGGCCCGCCTCGCAGGCCGATGCGTCGGTGCAGATCGCGCCCAGGCCCTTGCTGGGCATCACCCCGTCGGGCGGACAATCAAACAACAGCTCCAGCGTGTCGATCTCCAGCGCGCCGTTCTCGCTCTCCATCTCGATGACGGCTGTGTCGCTGGCGGTCAGCGCCTTGTCGGCGTTGGTCAGTGACTGGTCGATGTCGCCAGAGATGCTGGCGGTGCCCCCGACGCGGTGGCACCTGGGCACGCGCAGTTCGACCGCTGCCTTGGCGCCGTTCCAGTCGCTGTGCAGCGAATCGAGGTCGGTCTTGGTCTTTGCCGGCATCCCGAAGTGCGCGTCCAGACCCAGCTGCCGGTAGACCGCGTCCATGTTGATGACGGCCCTGGGCGCATCGGGATGGAAGTAGTCGAACAGGTCCGGCACCGTCAACCCGACGTCGTTGGCCAACGTGGCCGCCGTCTTTTGATCCTTTGCGGCGATCGCTGCGCCCAGCCCGGCGACCACCTGAGCCATGTGTTGCGCGGGGGCCGACGGCAGCCCCGGACATTCCAGTTGCACGCGGTCCCAGACCTGTTTCAGCAGGCCATTTACCGTGGCGGCATTGTCCCAGGCCGGTTTGCGATCCGGGTACGCCCCGAAGGTCGTCGAGACCAGCCCCTCCCCGGCTCTTTCAACGTCGCGCAGATCGGGCGGCACCACGCCGTTTCGCGGGCATTTGTCCGTGCTGGCGCCGCTGCTTTGGCTTCCACAACCGATTGGCCCTGCAGTCAGCGAAGCGAGAAGAAGAACGATCAACAATCGGCACTTCATGGCTCCCGACCAGCGGCGCAATAGGTGGCGTCGAAGGTTCCCTTCAGCGCGTTCGCCCCGAACATCAGATCGAACGAACCGGTGACGTTCGTCGTGGCGGTGACCTTCGACAGCGTCACGGAGCCGGCGGTGGCGAAGGCCTCCGTGGGTGTCCCGCTGGTGAGAGAAAGCGTGTAGTTGACCTGGGCTTCGCCGGCCGCCGGAAGGCGTGGGGCCTTGATGATCGGTTGGTAGACGGCGGCCGTGGTGCCCATCGCCTTCACTTCCAGAATCTGCGTCATGTTGGTGATGGTCGTGTCCCAACCGGCCTTGGTGATGTCGGAGCATTTGATCGGCTTGGAGAACACGTAGATCACCGTTGACGCGGCGACATCGGGCATCCCCGCCCAAAGCACCGAGCCAATGTTGGTGAACGGGTTGCCGTCGGCCGAACCGGTGATCATGGTGCCGTTCGAACCGACCGAACCGCCTGTGGCGCCGCCGCCCGTGTCCTTTGTCTTTGCATCTTCGCCAGCGTCGGATTCGTTCGTCATCCCGCCCGAACCGATAGCGCCGCCGGAGCCGGGCGTTCCGCCCGTTCCCGAGGCCCCGCCGGTGCCGGCACCGCTGCTCGACGAACCGCCGCAGGAGGCAGCGATGATCGCCAACGCAACTGCGCCACTTAGAATCTCTTTGATGACTCTCATTGCTCTCCTTTGCACGCCCATCGGTCGCCGGCGATGGACCACAAACGTCGTCCGTCGATTCAGAGGCGATCGAGGGCTTTGTGCCCATTGTGAGGAGATCCTTCAGACGCCGCGGCAGCGGCGACGCCAACAAAACCGAATTGGTCTTTGCGCGGACGGCCCGTACCCATTCCTGGTGCCGGCCGTGTTTTTTAGAAGACCCGATGAGTTTCAGGCACGCGGGGTGCGCGTTGTCGTCGCTCATCAGTCTTGTCGGAAAGGGGTGTGGCATGCCTCGACAAATGCCTTTTGCGACGTGGGCGTTGCGTGTGTGGTGGCTCTGTCTCTGTTGCGTTGGGTTCATGGCGTGCGGCGGGGAGCTCGGACCGTCGGGCGTGACGTCACGCGACGGCGCTGAAGCTCAAGACGTCAGCGGCAACGCCAGCGGTGGCGGCGGTGGTGCTGTCTCGTCGCCCGGCACCGGCGGCACGGCGAGCGAACCCGTCGACGCGCCCGCCGGACCTCCGGACGCCGCGAGCGATGTCGGCGGCATCGGCACCGACGGCGGCGGCGCCGGTGGCGCTGGTGGGTCAATCAGCAGCGGTCGGTGGTCCGGCAATTTCGACGGCTTCAACACGCCACAATGGGGAAGCGCCTGGGGCGTCGCCGTACCGGGCGATTCACACAGCTTCGGACAGAAAGATCCCGGCATGGCCGCCTTCACCGACCCGACCTCGCCCGACGGTCATCAGGTCCTCAAGGTCAGTTATGCGGCGAAGTCATCGGCGCGCTCGTGTTCGGGCTGCCCGCTTCCGGACGGAGGCCAGTTCTACCAAGATCTGACCGTCATGGGTCGCGCCGACCTGGCGAACGCACCGGTGTTGCACCTTCGCTATTACATCAAGCTTGGCGACGGGGGCAGTCCGTTCGACTCTGGAAAGGGCGGCAAGCTCCCGGGCATGTGGGGTGGCATCGCCGGTCAGGAGAGCGGTTGCGTCGGCACCGGCGGGACGTCGTGGTCCACCAGATTCATGTGGCGAGGCGGCAAGGCCGAAGTCTATCTCTACGATCCAACCCATTCCGCCGGCAATTGCGGCGCGGACAAGTTCTGGAGCTCCGGTACCTGGCAGGCTGATGGTCAATGGCACTACGTCGAGCAAGCGGTCGATCGGATGACCGGCACGGTCGACGTCTGGTACGACGGCAAACCAGCACTGACCAAACAGTCGATTGGCACCGGCTACGGAACCATTCCTTTTCGCGGCGTGTTCTTCTCGACCTTCTACGGTGGCCACGCATCCACCTGGGGGCCGAAGGTTGCCACGACCTCGTACTTCGCGAAGTTTTCCCTCGACACGCAGTACATCGGGCCGTAGCCGATCAACTCACTGACAGAGATCGGAGGTGCAGTTCTGCCGGGGATTGCAGTTGAGATCCGTCGTGCACGTCCGCAACAGCGCGAAGGTGACTGGCTCTTTGTCCAGACCAGAAACATCGGCCCATACAGTGTGAGAGACGGGATCGTATTGCTGGCCGAGCGCGGCCGTCCACAACCCAACCGGAACGCGGGCCTGGTAGATGGCGAGCTTGAACTGGTCATGAACGGCATCGCTGGCGGCATCGAGGGTGACGGCCAGACGGATGGCGTTGCGTGAGTGCGCTCCGACAGGCTGCAGGGAGACCCGGTAGGCCTTGTCGATCCGGCCCAGCATGGTGACATCGGCAATCTCCATGGTCAGGACCACGTCCTGGTCAAACGACATGGACCGGATGGTCACCGTTCCCTGGTCCAGCTGCAGGACTCCATCCGTCCCCGCCTTGATGTCGAGAGAGCTGACGGTCAGGGCGTCCCCGACAGCGGAGACGTCCTGGCCGACGGCACCGTCGGAGCCGTTGGAGCCACCATCAGCGGGAGGCGCCGCCTCAGGACTGACATCGACGGCGGGTCCGCCCCGGTCCGGTGCCCCGGCGTCCCACCCGGCCGCGCTCCTGCTTCTGGTAAAGATTCCTTGGCCGCACCCGGTCAAAACCGCCAGCCCGAGGTAGGCAATCGCGGTTTGAAATCCTCGCGAGCCACCGATCATCGCCATCAATGCTACTGAGGCGGTCGGACCCTGGCCAGCGAAACTTCGTTACCCATTTCCGCTGGGTCGGTTGTTTTACTCTTGAGTGTCCAGCGTGCGTGCAGTTGCGTTCGCCATCGAGACAGCAGCCAGCGAGCGTGAGGTTCGAAAGGATGGGACCGAGGGCCTTCGACGGGAAACGGTGACGGACGGCGTGGACGAAGCGGCGCTCGCCCAGCTGTACCAGGCCTACGCCCCGGTCGTCTTTGCGCGTTGTCGGCGCATCTTGAACTCGACGCCGGCCGCTCATGACGCGACCCAGGAGACCTTTGCCCGGCTGCTGGCGCACAGCAGGAAGCTGTTGCCTGGCAACGAATCCCTTTTCTATCTTTACAAGATCTCGACGAACATCTGCCTCAACGTGTTGCGCGAGCAACGCGTGCGCGAGCACGCGGTGCCAGAGCTGGCGTTTCGCGCCACGCTGACCCGATCGCCTGAAAAGGGGCACGCCGATCGGCAGTTCGCCGCCGCGTTGCTGAACCGCTGCGATAAGACCAGCGCGGCCATCGCCATCATGCACTACATCGACGGCATGACCCAGGTCGAGGTCGCCGAGGTGCTGTCAATTACCCGCAAGACGGTGTTCAACCGCCTTCGCAAGCTGGAAGCGCTGGCCGGCGATCTGTTGAATTCGATCAAGAGCGACAAGGGGGGGAGCCAATGACGAGACCAGGGTCGGGACCAACAATCGCCTGCCCATCCAGCCTGCACATTGCGCGGTGGGAGGCGGGGTTCGCAGACACGGACGAGGAACATCAGCAAACGGCGGCTCACCTGCGGGGATGCGGGCACTGCGCGGCGCTGGTCGGCGACATCAGCGAGGCGCGCAGCGATCTGTTCCAGAATCCGGCGACCGGTGCGGGCATCGCCGCCCGCCAGATCGTCGAGACGTTCACCCGCCGGCGCCAGGAGCGACGGCGACGCTGGTTTCGTTTTCTGCCGATGATGGCGGCGCCCATTCTGGCCGGCGCCGTGGCCGTGTTGCTGGTCGTCCCGCACTTGCACCAATGGGAGGCATGGGAGGCCGCCATGATCCCGGCCAAGGCCGTGGA
>JAXDMH010000251.1:0-6934 GCA_034666225.1 Myxococcales bacterium | reverse complement strand
GTCGTTTCAATCAACGGCGGGGACGAGATCGAAAAGCTGACGCCACAGTTTCCCAGCGTCAGCTTCCGGGTGGCCACCCGCGACGCGCAGACGGCGGCCGGTCGACCGCTGGTCTCGCTGGACGACGTGCTCGCGGCGCTGCGCGATCAGAACCGCGCTTTGTCGGGCATCGTCAATTCGGACATCGTGCTGGGCCCTCTGGGCGGGGAGCCTCTGGCGGGTGCGCTTTCTCGGATGGCCGGGGAGGGGCTGGCCTTCAACAAGCGGATGGATCAGCAAACCGAGTCCGATCCGGGCGTCCGGTATGACCTGGGTATCGACGCCTTCTTTTTTGGCCGCAAGCTGTTGTTCGGTTATCCGGCGACGTCATTTTTCCTGGGCTTGCCCTGGTGGGATTATTTTTTTGCGGCTTTCCCTCTGGTGGCCGGCTATCCGGTGGTCGAAATCAACGAACCGATCGCGTTTCACCTGGTCCATCCGAGTCTTTATGACGTCAGCGCGCACTGGATTCCGCTGGGCGCCGAGGCGTTGCGGCTCCTCGGTCCCTTGTTCAGCAACAAGCAGGAGCTTCTTGCCGCGAGCGGAATGGACGCCGCGGTCGCTGCGATTGGCTGGTTGATAGACGCGATGGGCAGCAATGATGTGGCGGCGCTGGAAGATGTCTTCAACCAGTTTGCAGAGGCCACGATTCAGCTGCTCAAAGAGGGAACGCGCGGACCCGACGGGCCCCCGGATCCGGCCAGCGCCGTGGTGCGCGAGGTGTGATCGCTGATGGAACAGGGACAGCTGACGGCCGCCTGGCAGCGGCTGGTGCCGGCCCTGAACCTGGCGGCGCAGTCGGCCGACCTGGTGCTGACGGCGGCCGATCTTTTTGTTGCCCAGGGAAAACTCAGGGAGGCCGGCGCCGTTCTGGAGCAGGGCCGCCTGCATCTTCCCAGCAACGCCGCGATCTCCCTGCGTCTGCTCCGGCAACTGTCTCAGATCGTGGCGCGCGTTGACGAGCGCGCCCGCCAAGCAACCGGGACGTCTCGAACCCTCTGAAGATTCTGGGTCAGTGTCGCGGCGACTGGCGCCGCGCCGACATCGAGAACTGGCCGTCCCACAGCAACATGGTGTTGAGGATGTCCGACTTCAAAAGGACCAGCGCGGCGAAGGCCTTTTCGCGATCGGTCTGCGGGTGCATGTGCATGTCCAGCAGCAGATCGGTCTCCACGCCGTCCAGATCGCGCGGGGCGTACTCGGTGAATTCCAGGGTGTTGTTGAACAGGGCCACGTGCCAGCGATGGTTGCTGATCTTGCCGACGTTCAGCCACATGTCCTTGCCCAGCGTCGGCGTCTCCAGGTAGCCGCGTTTTCCGACGCGCATCAGCTCGCGGCAGGCACGTTCGGGATCGTGGACGTGCTCCAGGACGTGCGAGCAATAGACGAAATCGAATTCCTTGTCGGCGAACGGCATCTTCTCTACGGCGCAGTTGAACACCGGTTTGCCGGCGACGTGTTTGAATGGCGTCCCGGCCCGACCATAGCTGTCGTCGTCGACGGCCAGGTCGGCCAGGTGGGTGGCGAAGGTCAGCGGAATGTTGCCGCTGCCGATGTCCAGCACCTTGTCGCCGGGGCGGATGCCAAAGTCGAAATGGCGCGCCTGGTACAGCGTGTGTCGATCGGCGTCCCAGATCGGCAGGTACATCTCGTACGCCAGCAGCAGCACGCTGCGCGACACGGCGGGAAAGCGGCCCATCACCTGCTCGCAAACGTCCAGGGCGTCGTAGAGCAACCCCTTCGTATAGCAGTCGACGGCGTGTTGAAGCATCTGGTTGGGATCGGCGCTGACGGGGGCGACGTAACGCTGCCGCCTGCCGAAGGGGCGGGTCGGATCCGCGGTGAAGGCTTGTGCGATGGCTCCGCTGCTGCTCATGAATGCTCCCTGTTCTTTTGATCGTCAGGTCGGGTCAGGTTTGGGGTGCCGCTTGGGGCGTCATCAGGCGCGCGTCCCAGCCACCAGGCAGCGGCAAGTCTCGACAGGGTCCGATCCCCAGATCGATCGACCGCGCGCTCTGTCGCACCAGCAGCGTGTGCAGGGGCGAGATGGTGGCGGACTCGGCCATTCCGAAGGCAAAGGTTGGCAGCACCGATTTCACCGTCATCGCCTGCGCCCACAACGTCTCTGCGTACGGGATGTAACAACCGGCCAGCAGGTGGGTGGTGATCGGGAAGCCGGGGTGCTTGGTGACGACAATGACGTCGGGGCGGGGCACCACCAGCGAATGGAAGTGGAAGAACACCACCGGGCCGCCGTTGACCGTGGGCGTCTTTCCCGGCTCGGCGCCAATCTGGTACTGGCCGACGTTCCACGGCGCCAGGGCGGCGCCCAGGTTCTGCAAAACGACCAGCCCCCGAAAACGCGCTGGCCAGTCGTCCAGATACATCTGGTCGCCGAACTTTCCGTTCTCGGTGCGCTGGTAACACCATTCCAGGCAGCGATCGCGCCACCACTCCAGAGCGGTCATCCCGTCGACGTCGCGGCGGAAGGAGACCAATCCCACGTTGAAAATGCCGCTTTCCTTGGCCATGTGGGCCAGCTGCGGCGTGAAACGGTGTTCGTGAATCAGGATCGATTTCGATCCCAGCTCGGCGTACACGGGATCGGACGACGAATAGAAGAAGAGGTCGGCGTCCAGATAGGTGAGGACGTCGATCTCGGGATGGTGATTGATGATCCAGCGGATCATCGTCGGCGTCAGCGTCCAGTAGTACTCGACGGCCGTGCGATCCTTTCGGGTGGTCAGCAAGGGTTCGTCCCCCGCCTCGATGGCGTGCAGCGGAATGGGAACGACGTTGGGCAGGCGGAGGGCCTGCAGGATGGTGCGGGACAGCTCGTCCAGGCAGACGAAGTACAGCGTGTAGTCGCTCTTTTCGTGCCGGCGCAGCGATTCGATCAGGGCCAATCCGCGAACCAGATAGTTGCGATCGGCCAGGGTGCAGAAGAAACGCCGCGCCGCCATCAGTACAGCTCCTTGCCCTGCTTGCCGCAAACGTAGGTGACGCCGTACTCGTCGCGCTGAGGATCGGAGTGGAATTCGTGCCTGGCGATCACGTCGAGGCCAGCTTGGCCCAGTAGGCCGATCAGCTCGCCTTCGTTGTAGCAAAGTTCGACCATGTCCACGCCGTAGCCTTGCTTGCGAAGGTGGTGAGTCTGGCGCGAACGGCAGACTGGCGTGCGGTGGACAACCACGACGTTGGCGGCGACCCGCGCGGTCTCGCTGATGTGCTGCTGATAGTTGGGCACGTGCAGCAGCACGCAAGAAGAGATGACGATCGGGAAGGCCTGGTCGGGGAACGGCAGCTTGGCGCCGTCGGCGACCAGGAACGTCCCCGCCGGGTAATAGTCCCGGGCCATGTTGATCATCGCCGGCGAATAATCGACGCCGGTGTAGTCGATGGGCCGTCCCAGAAGGTAACGAAGGACCTCGCGGTAATAGCCGCTGGCGCAACCGATCTCCAGGACGGGCGCCGAGGGGTGCCGGGTCAGCAGCGGGCGCAACGCCTTGGCCAGCACGTCGAAGGGGGTAACCGCGGCGCCCTTGTACATGGCGTCCAGCTCTCGGGCCACCAGCGCGCGCTGTTTCTGGGGCAGGCTTTCGTTTTTCCAGGCGTCGGTCAGCGCCGTGGTGACCGCGCCCGGTGCGATCGGCGTGTGACCGGTGGAGACGGCCCCCAGATCGATCGCCTGCATCTGGGCGGCCTCCCGTTTGAGACGAAGGTGCCGCGCCAGGATCTCCGCCGTGTCCCCCATCCGCTGGGCGTAGGTGTGGTCGCGCAGCGTTCGACGCTGTCCCGCGCGCGCGATGGCGGCGGCCTCGTCGGGATGGCCCAGGTAATACTGACAGAGGGCGACACATTCCTCGGGCGTGCGATAGGCGACGATCTCCCGACCGATCTCGAACAGCTCGCCCAGGTTGGTCTTGTGATCGGTGATGAGGAGGGCACCGGACCCGGTCGCCTCGAACAGACGCATGTTGTTGGCGTAGGTCTCGGCGACGGCGATGTGGCGATTGACGGTGATGGCCGACGCGCGCAGCACGCCGAACATGTCCTGGCCCCACACCTCGCCCAGGTGACGGCTGCGAACGCGGGAATCCGGCGGCAATGACTCTGCGCCATACCCGTAGATCTCGATCGGCAGCGCCGCGGCCAGCGCGGTCAGCAGCTCGGTGCCGGCGGGGTGATGCGGCGAGATCCCCCCGACGAAGGTGAGGGAATGGGTGCCGCCATCGGCGGGCGGAAGATCGAGGACGCGCGGATCAAACGCCAGCGGCTGATAGTAGGAGGTGATACCGGACTGGCGAAAGCGCTCGGCGAAATGGGGAAACGACGTGAAGACGATGTCCAGCCCGACGGTGTGAGCCTGGGGCGGCACCGGTGAGGCGATCTGTCCGACGATGAGGTCGGCCAGCGGACGCAGCCGGCCCAGGACCTGGGCGGTGGCCAGGCTGAGGTCCTGGAGATAGATGACCTGGGGGCGCAGCCGCTTGAGCTGCTCGACCAGGATGTCCAGATGATCGGGCAGGTCCAGGCCCGCCTCGCGCGCCCACGCCCGCTGCAGCGGCGAACAGTTGGCGATGAGATCATCCGCCGCCCAGCCGGCCCGCTGTAAACCTGCGGAGTAAAAGTCACTGTCGCCGAAACAGGTCGCCTGCAGGCTGGCCTTCTGTTCGGCATATGATGCCTTCAGCAGCTCCGGGTGGCGTTTGTAGTGTGCCTCGAGGAAAGCCGGGTAATACGTGTTGATGAAGACGCACGATGCCGCCGGCTGCGCCGCACGCACCGGCATTGGCGTCGGTCGGGTCTGCGCCACCGCAACGGCGGGCGCCGCTGACGTCGCGATTTGATATCCGGAAGGGAAGGACCCGCGAACCGCAGCGGCGATCGTCTCGGGGAGGGGGGCGTGCTTGGCGATCAGGACGAATTCGTCGGCGCCGGCGGGGCCGCTGATTCTCGAGACGGCGGCAGCGCGTGGAATGGCTCCGTTGGCCGCATCGTCGTCGGCGCGGCGGCGCAAGATCATCACGCCGGCGTCATCCAGAAGCAGCCAACCGATCATCACGCAGGACGCGCGGTCGGCGCCAGCGACGACAATCAGGGAAAACGATCGCCCCAGCGCCGCCGGTGACAGGGCGTAATCGCGGTGCGCGGCGAACCCGGATTCGCGTTCGGAGGCCGCGCCGACGGGAACATGGAACAGCTCGCGTGCGCCGGCTCCGCCGTCGGTGAGGGCCCTCTGCGCCGCCTGGAAGGTCTTGTCGTCGGCGATGAAGGCAAAGCCGCGGCCGTCCGCGCCCAGGCACCGCATCGCGTGCGCCATCCCCGCACCGTCGCCCCACTCGAGGACGTTGGCCTGGTCCTGCTGCGCCAGTTGTCGGGCGCAGGCCGCAACCAGCAGGCGTTGCAGTTCGGACGCGGCGCTCACGCTGATCGCCTGGCGGTTCTTGCGCCCGTCACGGCGGCCACGGACCGCTGGACCTCGGCGTCGGTTAACTCGGGAAACATCGGCAGGCTCAGGATCTGGCGGCAGGCCTCTTCGGTGTGCTCGAGAGTCCCCGCCACCGGGAGGCGCCGGTGATAGGCCGGCTGCAGGTGGACCGGGACCGGATAGTGAATCAGCGTTCCAACTCCTTGTGCCTGCAACGTCTGGCGCAGCTGATCTCGTTGCGACGCCCGGATGACGTACTGATGATAGACGTGGCCGGCGTCGGGACGACGTCGCGGGGTGATCACGTCGGCGGCAGCCAGCCCGCGATCATAGGCAGCGGCGATGGCGGCCCGTCGGGCATTGTCGGCGGCAAGAAAGGGCAGCTTCACGCGCAGGATGGCGGCCTGCAGTTCGTCCAGGCGGCTGTTCATTCCCTGCCCGGGTTTTGGCTCGCTGCTGACGTAACGCTCGCGCCAGCCGTATTCTCGCAGCGCGCGCACCCGCTGGGCCGTGGCGGCGTCTCCGGTGACGACGGCGCCGCCGTCTCCGAACGCGCCCAGGTTCTTGGTGGGATAGAAACTGAACGCGGCGGCCAACCCCCACGTTCCCGCGGCGCGCCCCTCCAGCGTGGCGCCGTGCGCCTGGGCGCAGTCTTCAATGACCAGCAGGTCCTGCCGCTGCGCGATGGCCATGATGGCAGGCATATCGGCCAGCTGGCCGTAAAGGTGTACCGGGACGACGGCGCGAATGGCGGCGCGCGTGACGCCGGCCGGCGGCCTGGCCAGCGCGGTCGCCAGCGCGCCGGGATCCAGCGTGAAGGTCACCGGGTCGATGTCGACGAACAGAGGAAGGGCGCCCGCCAGCTCGATGGCGGCGATCGTTGCTCCGGCGGTGTGCGACGTCGTGATGACGACGTCGCCGGCGCCGATGCCACATCCGCGCAGGGCCAACGTCAAGGCGTCGGTGCCGTTGGCGACGCCGATGGCGTGGGCCTGGCCGACGAAGGCGGCGAATTCGGTTTCGAAGGCGGCGACCTCGGGGCCCAGGATGTAACTGCCAGCGTTCATCACCTTGGCCCAGGCGGCGTCGATCTCTGTCTTGTGCGCGATGTAACCGGCGCGGGGATTGGTCTGCGGGATCGCTGCGGCGGTCATTGTCCCTCAGCAGTAGTGTTCAAGGTTGTTGCGGAAGTATTCGACCGATCGGCGCAGCCCCTCACTCAGGGTCACGTTCGGCGTCCAGCTCAACTGTTCGCGAATCAATCGGTCGTCGGCGTAGTAGTCACCGATGTCGATCCGCTTGCGGTCGGCCGGGAAGTCTTTCATCTGATAGGTGCCGCCCCCCGCTACGTCGATCAACAGATCGGCCAGCGCCTTCAACGTCACCGGCTTGTGCCCGCCCACGTTGTACACCATGCCGTTCGATCGCTCGGTCAGCGCCGCCAGCAGCAGCGCGTTGACCGCG
>JAXDMH010000250.1:0-3375 GCA_034666225.1 Myxococcales bacterium | reverse complement strand
CTGGAGGGGCTCTATCAATCGGTGGAGGGGCCCAAGCCAGAACTCGACGTTCGCGAGGGCGAAGGGTTTTGCGATGCGTGTTTCTCGAACCGCTATCCCATCGCGGCGGAGCCACCGCAGCGTTTGCGGCAATTGCGGCTGATCAACGCGTAGGAGCGCTCGCTGCGTGGAAGGGGCCTGCTGGCCCCTCCCACGGGCCCTCCCCAGCGCTTCTCGCACGGTGAGCCGCGCGGGCACAGCCCGCGCTCCCGTCGATAAACTCGCTCCCTTCGGTCGCTCTGGCGCCTCAACCTTTTTAGCCTCTCCCGCTTGCGGGAGAGGCCGGCGCCGAAGGCGCCGGGTGAGGGTCCGGACGCGCTTTCAGCAGCAACGCTCGAATATCGGGTGAGCGCAGCGCGGCTTTGCCGCGCGGAGCGAAGGGGACCGGGGAGCGCGAGCGGCAGCGAGCCGTTCCCCGTCAGATCGCCCCTTTGCTTTTGCAGCCCGGGCGGTGTCCATAATTGGTGGATGGCGACTGTCACCACGTCTGTGCCTGTGATCGGTGGACCCTTGCCCGAGGCGGAGGCGCTGGACGAGAGGGTGCGGGCTTTGCGGGCGCGGTTTCCGCGGGCGGTGATCGATCGGTATCTGGGGGGCGTGCCTTCTATTGGGCTGAGGGTCCTGCTGTCGCCGGGGGCGGCGATTGTGGGCGACGTGCAACTGGGGGATGACGTGTCGGTCTGGTATGGCGCGGTCCTGCGCGGCGATCTGGCGCCCATCGTGATCGGGCGCGGCAGCAATATCCAGGATGGAACCGTCATCCACGTCGGCGACGATTCCCCGTGCGTCGTCGGGGCGGAGGTGGTGGTCGGGCATCGGGCCATGCTGCACGCCTGCCGCGTCGAAGACGGTTGCTTGATCGGCATGCAATCGACCATCCTTGACGAGGCGGTGATCGGCCATGGGTCCATTGTCGGTGCCGGCGCCCTGGTGACGCAGCGGACGATCATCCCGCCGCGCAGCTTGGTGCTGGGTACGCCCGCTCGCGTGATCAAGCGCCTCGAAGAATCAGACGAAGCCTTCCATCGCGCCCTGGCCGGAAAATACGCTCGCCTCAAGGAGAACTATCTATGCGACGCCCTCAGAAACGATCACGACCGCAACAAAGATCGATGACGGTCGGGCAGGGCGTGCGCTGGGCCGTGGCGCTGACGGCCCTGACGGCGCTCGGCTGCGGCAAGGTGGCGTCTTCAAATGCCGGTGCAGGGGGAGCAAACGGCGCGGGCGGCGCCGGTGGTGATTCGACGGTCGACGGCGGCGCCGGCGCGGTCGGCAGCGACATCGTTTACTACCGCGACGTTCAACCGATCGTTCAGAAACGCTGTCAGCCCTGCCACACGGACAACGGCATCGCGCCGTTTCCCCTGCTGACCTACGACCAGGCCAAGATGAACGCGCCCGTCATGGCCGCCATCACCGCGGCCCGCCAGATGCCGCCCTGGCTGCCGGCGCCCGGCTGCGGCGACTTTCGCGACAGCCGCCGCCTCACCGATCGGGAGATCGCCACGCTGGGCGCCTGGAACAAGGCGGGCGCGCCGGCCGGCGATCCCGCCGATGCGCCGCCGCCGGCCGGGATGAGCGGCCCCAATCTGGGCACGCCAGGTGCCACGCTGGATCCGGCCATCGACTATCACCCGAACGCCACGCTGACCGACGACTACCATTGCTTCCTCATCGATCCGGCGCTGACCGCGCAGAAGGATCTCATCGGGTTCGACATCCACCCGCAGGCCCGGGCCAGCGTCCATCACGTCCTGCTGTACGCCGTTCCGGCCGCCAACGTTGCCGAGGCCAAGCAGAAGGACGACGGCGAGGCGGGGGTGGGGTGGACCTGTTTTGGCGGCACGGACGTCACCGGTTCGCAGACCATCGCCGGCTGGGTCCCGGGCGCGGGCGCCACGGCGTTTCCGTCGCCGACCGGCATTCGTCTGGCCCCCGGCACCCAGATCGTCATGCAGATTCACTACAACCTGCTGGCGAAAAAAGACGTCACCGACCGGACCACCGCCGATCTTTTCTTCTCGCCCACGCCGGTGGCCAAACCGGCGGCGATTTTCGCGGTGGCCAACCTGACCTTCCGCATACCGGCGGGAACCAAAGAACAGACCGTCGTCGGCCAGTTGCCCATCAAGAATTCGGCGGCGCTGTGGGGCGTGGTGCCGCACATGCATTTGCACGGCACCAAGATCAAGGTCGAGGTTGTCCACGCCAGCGGCGCCACCGACTGCGCCATCGACATTCCCGCGTGGGACTTTCACTGGCAGCAGTTCTATTACTACCAGCAGCCGACCCTGGTGGTCGCCGGCGACACGGTGCGCATCTCCTGCACCTACGACAACTCGCCAGAGAACCAACCGCTGGTCGACGGCGCCCGGCTGCCCCCCGCCGAACTGCGCTGGGGCGAAAAGACCACCGACGAGATGTGCCTGAACTATCTGTACGCGGCCATTCCCTGAGTCGTCCCGGACTGGGGGCGTTGCTCTCGCGTCGGGCGGCAGCGAGGTGCTAGTTTCCTGCGCGTGGACTATCGCTGGAAGGATGACGAGGCCGCCAAACATCACGGCGATGATCTGGCGCTGCTCATCTATCTGTCGAACGTGGTGGGGACCGATCCGACGCTGACCCAGCCGGGCGGCGGGAACAGCTCCGTTAAAAGGCAGGAGACCGATTTCGCCGGCCGCACCGTCGACGTCCTGCGCGTCAAGGGCAGCGGCACCGACCTGCGGACCATCGCCGCCTCCGGCTTCACGGGGCTGCGCATGGACGACCTCGGGTTTCTGCGCCGCCGCGACCAGATGACGGACGAAGAGATGATGGCGTTCATGCGCGCCTGCATGCTGGACGCGCGCGAGCCGGCGCCGTCGGTGGAGACGCCGCTGCATTCGGTGCTGCGCCACCGCTTTGTGGTCCACACCCACGACTTCGCCACCCAGGCGCTGACCGACACGCCTCGCCCCGAGGCGCTGGTCCACGAGGCCCTGGGGCCGTCCGTCGCGTATATCGACTATGTGCGCCCCGGGTTTCCCCTGGCGCGTGCGGTGTCGCAGCTGGGCCCGCTGCCCGACGCGGCCAAGGGGCTGGTGCTGGGGCGACACGGCCTCATCGCCTGGGGTCACACCGCCAAGGACTGCTATGACAACCTCTTCGAGCTGATCAACCGCAGCGAGCGATTCATCGCCAGCAAGCGCGGCTCGCGGCCCTTCATCGAGGTTGCTTTCCCGGCGCCATCGGTGGCCGAGCGTCGGGCCAAGGCGCGCCAGCTCTTGCCGGTGCTGCGCGCCGGATTGGGTACCGAACGTCTTCCGGTCTTGCACTGGGACGGCTCCGACGAGGCGG
>JAXDMH010000249.1:0-6729 GCA_034666225.1 Myxococcales bacterium | reverse complement strand
CCAGGAGGCCGGGCTCTGCCCGGCCGTCCCACTTTGCGAGAGGCGCTGGGGAGGGCCCGCGGGAGGGGCCAGCCCTTCCGCGAGCGAGCGAAGCGAGCGCTCTTAGCTGCACCCGGACGTGGTGCCGCAGTTCACGCACTTATGGCAGCTGCCGTTCGGGATCATGATCGATCCGCACTCCGGGCAGGTCGGGGCGTCGGTGCGGGCGATGAAGCTGTAGTTCCCGTTTCCGATTGCCTTGGCCGGTCCGTGGCCGTTGCCGTTGGCGTGTCCACTCGCCTTCGTGGCGTCGATGACCTCGACCTTCGAGATCACCTTGGCCGCCGCCACCACCTCGCCGACACGCGCCACCTCGGCGCTCGCCTCCACGGCTGGCGCCTCCATGCCCTCGCCGGTGTCGCGCTTGACGAACTTCGCGCCCAGCCAGCGGAACAGATAATCCATGATCGAGCTGGCCCGCGGGATCTCCGGGTTCTCCGTGTATCCGTACGGTTCAAAGCGCGTGCGCGAGAACTTGTCCACCAGCAACCGCAGCGGCACCCCGTGTTGCAGCGCCAGTGAGATGGCCGTGGCAAAGCTGTCCATCAACCCCGAGATGGTCGATCCTTCCTTGGCCATCTTCACGAAGATCTCGCCCGGCTCGCCGGTCTCGTACAGGCCCACGTGGATGTACCCTTCGTGGCCGGCGATGGCGAACTTGTGCGTGAACGACTGCCGCTCGTCGGGCAGCTTCTTGCGCACCGCTGCCGGCGGTCCGCTGGTGATCGGCGCCGGCGCAACCGCCAGGCCGCCCTTGACCAATCCAGGATCGGTCCTGCTGGTCGACAGCGGTTGCGTCCGCTTGCAGCCGTCGCGATAGATGGCGATGGCCTTCAGCCCATCCTTCCACGCCTCCATGTAAGCGTCCTGGACGTCTTCGATGGTGGCTTCCGGCGGCAGGTTGACCGTCTTCGAGATCGCTCCCGAGATGAACGGTTGCGCCGCCGCCATCATGCGAATGTGCCCCAGGCCCTGGATCGACCGCGTGCCGTTGGCAGCGCGGAAGGCGCAGTCGAACACCGGCAGGTGCTCGTCCTTCAGCCCAGGCGCCCCTTCGATGG
Source organism: Myxococcales bacterium (assembly GCA_034666225.1). Lineage (GTDB taxonomy): Bacteria > Myxococcota_A > Polyangia > Fen-1088 > Fen-1088 > DATKEU01. The sequence goes on along the minus strand of JAXDMH010000249.1, from coordinate 5,629 downwards.
TCTCCTCGGTGTCGACGTAGTCGGCGATGGCCTTCACCTGATCTTCGTTGTAGCCAAGCTTCTCCAGCGCTTCGCATAGCGTGTTGTTGACGATCTTGATCATGCCGCCGCCCACCAGCCGCTTGTATTTGATAAGCGCGATGTCCGGCTCGATGCCGGTGGTGTCGCAGTCCATCATGAAGCCGATGGTCCCCGTCGGTGCCAGCACCGTGGCCTGACCGTTGCGGAAGCCGTGCTCGCTGCCGACGGCGATGGCGTCGTCCCAGGCGTGCCGGGCCCCTTCCATCATGTCCAGCGGCACGTAACCCGCGTCGATCTTGTCGACGTGATGACGATGCTTCTTCATCACGCGCAGGAACGGCTCCTCGTTTTCCGCGTAGCCGTCGAACGGCCCAGTCACCTCGCGGGCGATGACGGCGCTGGTGCGGTAGGCCCAGCCGGTCATGATGGCGGTGATGGCCCCGGCGTAGGCGCGCGCCGGCGCGCTGTCGTAGGGCAGGCCGCGCGACATCAGCAGCGCGCCCAGGTTGGCATAGCCAAGGCCGAGAGGCCGGAACCGGAACGAGTTGTCGCGGATGCGCTCCGTCGGGTACTCGGCGTTACCGACGATGATCTCCTGCGCGATGATGGTGGTCTCGATCGCCTTCTTGAACGACGGGACGTCGAACTCGCCGGCGTGCGACAGCACGAACTTGCGCAGGTTCAGCGACGCCAGATTGCACGCCGAATCGTCCAGGTACATGTACTCGGAGCAGGGGTTGGACGCGTTGATGCGCGCGGTGTTGGCCGACGTGTGCCAGGCGTTGATGGTGGTGTCGTACTGCAGGCCGGGATCGCCGCACTGCCAGGCCGCCTCGGCGATCGCGCGCCAGAGGTCGCGGGCCTTGAACGTCTCCACCGGGCTGCCGTCGCGCACGGCGCGCGTGCTGAAGTCGCGGTCCTTCTGCACCGCCTCCATGAAATCGTCGGTGACGCGCACCGAGTTGTTCGAGTTCTGGAAGAAGATCGACTTGTACGCCTCGCCGTCGAACGAGCCGTCGTAGCCGGCGTCGATCAGTGTCCAGGCTTTCTTCTCTTCCTTGGCCTTGCACCAGATGAACTCCTCGACGTCGGGGTGATCGACGTTGAGGATGACCATCTTGGCGGCGCGCCGGGTCTTGCCGCCCGACTTGATGACGCCGGCGAAGGCGTCAAAACCGCGCATGAAGCTGACCGGCCCGGACGCCGTGCCGCCGCCGTTCAAAAGTTCGCGCGAGCTGCGCAGGGGCGACAGGTTGGTGCCGGTGCCCGACCCGTACTTGAACAGCATGCCTTCGGTCTTGGCCAGCGTGAGGATCGACCCCATGGTGTCCTCGACGCTGTTGATGAAGCAGGCCGAGCACTGGGGCCGCGCCTCGGAGCCGACGTTGAACCAGACCGGCGAGTTGAAGGCCATCTTCTGCTCGACCAGCAGGTGCTTGAGCTCGGCGTTGAAGACGCGCGCCGATTCTTCGTTCGCGAAGTAGCCGTCCTTGCGGCCCCAGTCGGTGATGGTGTCGGCCACGCGGGAGATGAGCTGGCGCACCGAGCGCTCGCGCTGCGGGGTGCCGACGGTGCCGCGAAAATATTTCTGCACGACCACGTTGGTCGCGGTCTGGCTCCAGGTCTTGGGGACTTCGACGTCGCGCTGCTCGAAAACCATCTTGCCGTTTTCACCAGTGATGGCCGCCGTGCGCAGCTCCCAATCAACGTTGGTAAAGCCGTCGTCGCCCGGCTTGGTGAAGTAACGGCGAAGCTCGAGGCCGGGGCCGGGGCCAGCCGAGCCTTTTCGTGCCTTGCCTTTGGAAGAGGGACTGCTCTTTAGTTCAGCTCTGCTCTCCGGCTTGACCGGGTCCTGGCGGCCACTTTCGCGGACCTGCCCGGCGGCGGCGTCGGTCTGGCGGCCATTACGATTCTTACGGACGTCTTGCTTTTCAAGCATGCGCTTTTCCCTCCCCCGAAGGCCTGCGGGGCAACATTGCCCCAGCGACGATAAGCCATAACTTAAACCCGAAAGCAACTATATATCGTGGCCTACCTTGCCGCACCCACAACCTGTAGTGTTGATACACGGTTGACAAGATGTGGACAGAAACCGAAAACAACGCCCCTTACGGCAACTTGGGGGCAGGCTATAAATTGTCCACCAAGGACCTGTCGAGTGCAAGTGCTTTGCATGGCAATGCATGTCACGTATGGTCAGCACGGCGATTCTTGCCAACGGTTCCAATTTTGAGATGCTCAGGTGCCGCTTCGCGTTCGTTTCAATCAGCGTGACCTCCGCATCGTCGATTTCTCACTTTCGTTCGTCGATTTCTCACTTTCGTTCTGGGCTCATGCACCTCCGCCACCGCTGCCGTCTTGCCCTGCTCGCGATCGCCGTCCCCCTCGCGGGGGCGGGGTGCGTAGGACCGGCGCCGGACAGCCTTGGTCGCACGCAAGAAGCTCTGGATATCTGCGCCGTCTCGCCGGAAGGCGCCCTGTGCGACGACGGCAAAGCCTGCACGATCAGTGACCACTGCCTGGGCGGCGTCTGCGTCGGCATGGTGGCCCCCGACAACACCCCGTGCACCGACGGCGACGTTTGCACCATCAACGACGTCTGCACCGCGGGGCTCTGCGCGGGAACGGTCGCTCCCGACGATCACACCTGCACCGACGGCGATCCTTGCACCGATCCCGACACCTGCCACGCCGGCAAGTGCCGGCCTGGCCCGCCCAAGGTCTGCGACGACGGGAACATCTGCACCACGGATTCCTGCGTGGTCGACAAAGGGTGTCTTTTCTCGCCGATTCCCGAGTGCACAGTGCCCGTCGACGCCCGCGATGCGCCGCAGGATCCGCCGGTGGATCAACCGCCGCCGCCCGACATGGGAATGCCCGATCAGCCTGTCGACCTACCGCCGGTAGACGGGCCGACCGATATGTCACTGCCCGATCGTCCCGATGCTCCCGATCTGGGGCCGCTGCCCGACGCCATCGACATGGCCAGCGACGTGCTGGAAGCCGGCGGCGATTTACCAGGTGACGCGGTTCCGGAGGTCGGGGACGCGCCCACCGACGGTGTCGATGCCCGCAGGGACGCCGCGACCGACGCCGCCGATGCGGGCGATGCTGCTGACGACACGGCCGGGGTGCCGCCCGACCTGCGGGCGCGCGGCGGGGCCTGCGTCTGTTCGGCGGGCGACGGACCGCCCGGCTGGGGAGCGCTGCCGCTGGGGTTGTTGCTGGTGGCCTGCGTTCGCCGGCGCCGCGGCCGCAGCGGCAGCCTCTTCGGCAAATCGGCATAAAACTTTCAGCCCTGCGCCACCGACGATAGGATCGGCCGGTGCTGCGCATCCTCGGCGTCTCGGTTCGGTTGGGCGACAAGATGGCCCTGGACGAGGTCGCTCTGCAGGCGCGCGCCGGCGAACTGGTGGTGGTGGAAGGGGGGCGGGGCGCGGGCAAGACCACGCTCCTGCAGGTCGCCGCCACCATGCGTTTCCCCGACGCTGGCGAGGTCTGGGTGGCCGGCCGTGACGTGACCGCCCTGCAGCGCACGTCGCTGCCGTATGTCAGGCGTAACGTTGGATATTTCGCGGCGGGCCTGCCGCTGCTGGGCGGGATGACCGTCCTCGAGAACGTCATGCTGGCGCTGGGCGCGCGGGGCGCCGACCCGGCGCGGGCCCGCGAGCTGGGAATGCGCGCCCTCGGTCGCGTGGGCGTGCTGGGCGCCGCTACCCGGCGCATCGAGACGCTGTCCACCGCCGAGGTTCGTCTGGGGGGAATCGCCCGGGCCCTGGCCGGTGCGCCGTCGCTGGTGGTGCTGGATGATCCCGCGGCCGGGCTGGCCGCCAGCGACGCCGGAGCGGTGCTGTCCGCGTTGCTGGGCGCGGTGGAAGCCGGCGCGGCGGCGCTGTGCGCGTCGGCTGACGGATCGTTCGCGGCGGCGGCGGTGCGGGCCGGGGCGCGCCGGGTTCGGCTGGAGGCGGGCCACGTGCTGGCGGGCGGTGGCCCCATCGGCGTGGTGGCATCGCGACGTCCCGACGGTGGAGACGAAGGCGTGGTTCGCGTCGAGGCGCATCGGTGACTGCGGTCTGGGTGTTGCGCCGAACCGTGCTGGAGCTGCGCCGGCAAGGCTGGTCGCTGGCAGCGTTGGCGGCCACCTTCGCGCTGGCGTCGATGCTGGCCGCCGGCTACCGGTTGGGCGCGGCACCGTCGGCCCTGGAGCGGCGCGGACCGCCTGCCGCCGGACCGCCGGCCGAGGTCATCGCCTATCTGCGCGACGACCTGGAACGACCGGCCACGAACAAGCTGCGTGAGGCGCTGACCCGCCTTCCCGGCGTCGAGCGCGTGGCGCTGGTCAGCGGCGACGAGGCGCTGGTCAAATTGCGCCGCCAGCTGGGCGAGCGCGGGCGTCTGTTGGAAGGCGCCGATGACGGTCTTCTGCCCGCGTCTTTGGAGGTGTGGCTGGCGGCGGGCGGCGATCCGGTGACGCGCGCCCATCAACTGGCGTGGCGACTGCAGCGCCTGGACGGTATCGTCGACGCTGACGTCATCGACGCCCGCGCCGACGAGCGCGCCGAAGGTTGGGTGGCGGCGGTCAAGCAGGGGCGGACGCTGTTGCTGGGCGCGGTGGTGCTGGGCGGGGCCGCTGTTCTGGTCTGCGGGGCGCTGCTGGGACGCCGCCGGCGGCGCGAGGAGCTGCGTGCCTTGCTGGCGCTGGGATTCACGCGGCGGGCGTTGCTGGCGCCGCTGGTCTTGCTGGCCAGTGGCGCCGCTGTGATTGGCAGCGCCTGTGGCCTGGGCGCCGTCGCCGTGGCCCGAAACGTGGCCTCCTCGACGCTGGTCTTTGACGGCGGGCTGACCGCCGGTGACTGGTCCCTGGGATTGCTGGCGGCGATCGGTCTCGGCGCCGCCATCGGCATCAGCCACGGCGTGGCGCCGGACGTCGTCGATGCGCGCTGACCGCCTTGTCTTGCTGACCTGCACGGTGGCGATGTGGGCAAACATGGCGGTGGCCGATCCGACGGTGGCGCCGGCCGACGGCGCGGGCGATGCCGAACCGGCGCCGCCCCGGTCGCGCGACACGCTGGCCGTGCGCGAAATGATCTTGGTCAATCAAGTCGGCTTTGCGCGCGGGACCGCGCGCTGGCGGGCCCGTGAGCTTTACCGCTTGATGCAAAATCCCACGCCCGACGACGGCCGACCGCTGCAGGGCAACGAGCGCGCGCGCGCCGTGGTGGCTGGGCTCAATTCGCTCCGGCGCGATCGCCAGGAGCAGGCCGTCCTGACCCACGAGCTCGGCCAGGTGCGGGCGGAACGGGCCGAGCGGTCCGTCGTCGCCCACCTGGCGCCAGCAATCGCCGACAGCGACGACGTCGCCGCCGCTGCTGGCGGGCAGGCGCCTCCGCCGGCGTTCGTGCCGCCCGTCGACGGTCCGGTTGAATCACCGTTTGGTCCGGCGCGCGACGCGGGCAGCGGCATCTGGCTGTTTCACCCCGGCGTTCGTCTCCGGGCCCGACCGGGCGAAGCGGTTCGCGCTCCCGACGCCGGCGTGGTTCGCCGGCTGGCCGAGGGCGACGCCGGTCGGACCATCGTTGTGCAGCATCAGGCCGGCTGGATCACGATC
>JAXDMH010000248.1:0-5839 GCA_034666225.1 Myxococcales bacterium | reverse complement strand
TCTGGAAGGGGGCCGTCGGCGCGGCTAAATCGCTGGTCGACATGCCGGTCTTGCCGGCGGCGGGGCGGCCCAGCTCGCGCGCCTTCTTGGCGGTCCCCACGTCGACCACGCCTTTCATCATATCGGTGACAATATACGCCGTCTCGGGCGGCAGGGGGCAGAGGCGGGGGTGGGGGGCCGTGACGGGCGACCGTGGCACGCCGGGCGTCGCGCATCGGACGTCGGCGTTCAGTCCTTCCCTGGCACGAGGTTGCCGTCCAGGTCCCGTGTTTCCACCGTCCCGAATTTGGCCAGCGGCTCGCGCAGCGATTTTTCGTCGCCCACCACGACCACGGCAAGGCGGGACGGCTCCAGGTACTTGCGAGCGACGCGGCGAACGTCGTCCTTGGTGACGGCCATGATCTTGCGCGTGAACTCGCGCAGATAGTTGTCGGGCAGGCCGTAGATGGCGATCTCCGCCAGCTGGTTGCCCACCGCGGCGCGCGTGGCAAAGCGGGCGGGGAACGATTTCGAGATCTGGTCCTTGGCGCGCGCCAGCTCGGCGTCGGTGACGTCGGCGTCGCGCATGCCGTTTATCTCGCGCAGGATCTCGCCGACGGATTCGGCGGTATGAGCGGCCACGATCTCGCCAACGGCGGAGATCGGCCCGGGGGCCTTTCGACTCTCGAAGGTCGACCGCGCGCCATAGGTCCAGCCTTTTCCTTCGCGCAGGTTCAAGTCCAGCCGATAAAAACCGCCGCCCAGGATCAGGTTCATCACTGTCAGGGCGTGATAGTCCGGGTTCAGACGATCGATGCCCACCAGGCCGACGCGAATGGAAGACTGGGGCGCCTGCGCCTTGTCGATGAGGGCGATGCGGTTCTTGCTGCCGGCGGGGGCGGAAGGCGGCGCGGCCAGCTTGTGAGCGGCCACATGGCCGGCCTTCCAACCCTTGAAGGCCGGGGCGAGCTTGGCGCGCAGCTCGGCTTCCGTGGTGTCGCCGGCCACGATCAGCACGGCGTTGTTCGGTCGATAGTGCGCCTGGTAAAACTTCGTCAGCTCGGCGGTGGTGATCTTCTTCAGAGACTCCTCGACGCCGCTGAGCGGCCAGCCATATGGATGGTGCGTTCCGAACAGGACGCGCACCATGGCCAGCTGGGCCACCGTGGGGGGCGTGTCCTTGCGCCGGGTGATGGCGGTCAGGACGTTGTCGCGAACGCGGGTGAACTCGGCCTCGTCAAAGCGCGGGTTCTGGATGACGTCGGCCCAGACGTCCAGCGCGGCGTCGAAGGTCTTGGTCAGCGTCGACAGTGATACCGTCGAGGCGTCCCACGAGCTGCCGGTGTTGAGGGTCGCGCCCAGGACCGAAAGCTGATCGGCGATCTGCAGAGCGCTGCGGTTCTTGGTCCCTTCGTCCAGCATGTTCGCGGTCATCTCGGCCAGACCGGACATCTCGGGCGGATTCGCCCCACCGCCGGACTTCACGTAAAGGTTGAGGTCGATGAGGGGAAGGTCGTGGAACTCTGCCAGTACCACCTCCAGGCCGTTGGGCAGCTTGAATCGTTTGAAGGACGGCACCTGGAATTGCGGTTCGGCCCCGGCCTTGGGCGCTTCGGCGCGAAACGGCGCATCGGGGGTTAACCGCGGCGGCGGCGGGACCGGCGGGGGCGTCGGCGCCGCGGGCGGGGAGGCAGGCGGGGCGAGGGCAGCCGGCGCCAGCGGAGACACCGGCGGTGGGGCCGCCGGCGGGGGCGTCGCGCACGCCGCCGCCAGCAGCGCCGGCGACAGCACCCACAGCGCCACCGAGGCGGACCGCGGGCGCGGGCGCTGGCGGACGCCTGGCGCCTTGTTCGTTCCTGTTGTTTTCATTCCCGGCGTTTTCATTTCTTCACGCGTCCCATGATCGGCGCGTCCGCTTTTGGATCGACGGTGACGATGACACGCGCGTCCTTGCGCAGATACTGCACGGCCGCTTTTTGCAGGGCCGCCGCATCAAGCGCCCGGTAAAGGCGCAGGTCCTCGCTGACATAGCCGGGATCCCCGACGCCCTCGTTGTAACTTTGCAGGCGCTCGGCGCGGGCCAGCAGCGACTCCAGGCTGCGAACCACGTCGGATTCCAGTTGGTTCTTGGCTCGGTCCAGATCGCGGGTTTCGACGGGCATGGTGCGAATCTTTTCCACCTCCTCGTCGATCACCGTCAGAAGTTCATCCAGCGAATGCCCGGGCAACGGGGAGGCGCTGATCTCGAACGTGCCGGCCAGTTTTTGGCTTTGCTGCGACGCCGAGACCGACTGGGCGATCTTCATGTCGTAGACCAACCGCTGATAAAGGCGCGACGATTTGCCACCCGCCAGCACGTTGGCCACCAGATCCAGCTCGCGATCGCCGGGCGCAAAATTCGCCGGCGTCGGATAAGAGAGGTAGAGCTGCGGCTGCTGCACCTTTGCCTCCATGGCGATCCGTTTCTGGCGATCGAGGCGGGCCGGGGAGACCGTCTCGCGCACGATGGGGTCGCCGGCCGGGATGGCGCCGAAGAACTTGTCCACCAGCTCTTTGGTCTGCACGCGATCGAAATCGCCGGCGATGACCAGCGTCGCGTCGTTGGGCGTGTAGTACTTGCGGAAGAACGCCTTGACGTCTTCGACGCTGGCCGCGGACAGATCCTCCATCGAACCGATCACCTCGTGAAAGTACGGGTGCGACGGCGGGTACAACGCCTCCAGCGTCACCTGGGAAACCAGACCCATGGGACGATTCTCGACGCGCTGGCGGCGCTCGTTTTTCACCACGTCGCGCTGGTTGTCCAGCGTCTCCTTGAATCCCGGGCGCTCCAGCAGGAAGCCCATCCGATCGCTCTCCAGCCACAGGCCCAGCTCTAGCTGGTTCGACGGCACCACCTCGAAGTAGTTGGTGCGGTCGTTTCCGGTCGACCCGTTCACGTTGGAGGCGCCGGCCTTCTGCAGATACTCGAAGTGTTTGTCCTCGCCCACGTGCTTGGTGCCCTGAAACATCACGTGCTCGAACAGGTGGGCAAAGCCGGTGCGACCGACCACCTCGTCTTTCGAGCCGACGTGATACCAGACGTCGACCACCACCTGCGGGATCCGGTGGTCTTCGTGCAGGATCACCTCAAGGCCGTTGGGCAGCGTGTATTTCTCGAAGGGCAGGGCGACGGCGCGGGCCGCAGGTGGTTGAGGCGTCGCGCCCGGGGCAGGGGCGGGTGGCCGCGGAAAGGGAACAATCGCCGCAAACAGCGGCGCCAGCAGGGCAAGGACTGCCTTCATGAAAGCCTCATGGGCGCCCTTCTTACCACGGGCGTCGGTGGGTCAGTGGCCACCAACTCTTGACCGTCGGCGCGACCGAGAAATTCCCGCAAAAGATTCTTGATCGCTTTGCGCGATGGAGGGACTTTAGCCGGTCTGCGAGAGCACCGACGGCCCGCCTATCCGTCGGGGTGAAGATCTGGGAGAATCGAACGGTTTGAGGAATGACTATCGCTGAAAAGCCGACCGCACCGACGGCCGAGGAGAGCGCCGCCGAGGAGACCCGGACGCCCGCTGCCGACACGGCGGCGGCCGATTCGGATATGGCGCTGGTCGAACGCGCCCGCAACAAAGACTACGCCGCGTTCGAAGAGCTGATGTCCCGGTACGAGGACAAGGTCTTCCGGCTGGCCTTCCGGTTCGTTCGCAACGAAAGCGAAGCGAAGGAGATCCTCCAGGACACCTTCCTGGCCATCTGGCGAAAGCTGGACACCTTCAAGGGTGATTCGATGTTTTCCAGCTGGGTCTACCGGGTGGCGGCTAACGCCGCCCTGATGCGCCTGCGCACCCAGCGGCGGCATCCGGAAGTGTCGACCGAAGAACTGCCTGCCGGGTTCATGGACCAGCAGCAATACGGGCAGATTCTCTCGCCCGGCGAGAACTGGGCGCGGCGGCCCGACGACCAGCTGCAGTCGGACGAGCTGCGCCGCCACATCCAGAGCGCGGTCGACGCCTTGCCCGAAATCTACCGGACGGTGTTTCTGGTGCGCGACGTGGAAGGGCTGTCGACGGAAGAGACCGCCGAGCTGCTGGGGATCTCGATCCCGACGGTGAAAACCCGCCTACATCGGGCCCGGATGGCCCTGCGGGAAGCGATCACCGGATACTTTGGCAAGAAATAGAAACCGGCGACGGGCCCAGGCTGCTGCGGCTCGGCTATAATCTTCGCGGCCATGTTGGGCGGGACTGCTGTGGGCGGGGCCGATCGCAAGGCCGGTGGCACAGCGTGCGTGACGCTGACGGCGTCCTCGGCGCTGACGGCACTGGTTTTCGCGGTCGGTCTTCTGACCACGTCGCAAACGAAGGCGTCCGAGAATCCGTACGACCGGGTGCTGCAGCGCCAGCTTGATCGGCTGGCCGCGCTGAAGGGGCGACCGGAAGCGGCGGCTCCGCTGGCGGTGATCGCGGGCCTGGCGGACGATCTGCTGCCGTCGCAGATCGAAGCGGCGGTGCACAATGTAGCCGACGATCCGGCGTCGGATCCGCTGGTGGAGGCGCAGGCCGCGGCGCTGCTGGCCGATCTGCTGGACCAGCGCGGCGAGGTGAAAGAAGCGACCGCCCGGCGCACGGCCCTGGGTCTGCTGACCCGTCCCTGGGTGGTTGGTCCCTTCGGCGAAGGACGGGCCAGCTTTGCGCAAGCGTTCGCCCCCGAAAAAGAAGGGGGCATCGTCGATCCGGCCAGGCGCTACGCAGGCAAGGAGCGCGAGGTGGCCTGGCGGCCGGCCGCGGCGGCGGTCCGGCAGGGGATGCTGCTGGTCGATGGAATGCTTCGGCCCGACAACCAGACGTCGGCGTTTGCCGTCTGGGTTGTCGGCAGCGAGACCGCGCGCGAAGCGGCGGTGCGCATCGGCTCGCCGGGCCCTTTCAAGGTGTGGGTCAACGGCGTTCTGGTCGGCAGCCGCGACGTCGTCCGGGCGACGGCCCTGGACCAGGACGCCTGCGCGATTCGCCTGCGGCGGGGTGCCAATCGGATCCTCATCAAGACGGTGATCACCGACGGCCCGTGGCGGTTGTTGGTGCGCATCACCGATCGGGCGGGACGGGCGTTGGTGCTGCCGGAAGAAGACGCCGCTGCAACTGCTGCCGGTGTCGTGGTCACGGCACCGCCGACGCGAGCGACAGGCGGCGCGCCGGTGAGAACCCTGGAGGCGCTGTTGCGCGCGCGGGTGGCCAAGGCGCCTTCTGGACCGGCCGGGGCGCAGGCGCTGCTGGATCTGGGACAGTTCTTGATCTGGAATGCGCCGACCGATCGCGACGCGCGCGACGACGCGACCGCGCTGGAGCAGTCGATCGCCCGGCGCCCCAGCGTCGAGGCGTTGCTGGCCCTGGCCGACGTGGCCCGCGACGACGACGAACGGCGCCGCGCCCTGGAGCGCGCGGCAGGCCTGGCGGCAGCCGATGCAACGGCCGCGGAAGGGCGAGAGCAACACGCGGTCATCCTGGCCAAGCTGGGCGAGGTGGCCAGGCAACAACACCGGGACACCGTCGCCGTCGAGCGCTGGCGCCAGGCGCTGCGGCTGGACGCCCACTGCTGGCCTGCGGCGGTGGCCCTGGCCGAGGAAGAGCAGACCGCCGGCCTGTCGCGCGTGGCGGCGTCTCGGCTGGAGGTATTGCCAGTCGCCTTGCGCGGAATCAGGCGCGTCGGCATGCAACTGGTGCGTCTCTGGGAAGCGCTGGATCGCCACGCCGACGCCGACGCGCTGCTGGCCCTGTTGCAGAGCCAGCGTCGCAGCGATCCCGAGATCGCCCATCATCAATCGATGCGGGCCCGGCAGCGCAGCGACGGGGCGGGGGCCATCGCGGCCTTGGAGCGGGCG
>JAXDMH010000247.1:0-4388 GCA_034666225.1 Myxococcales bacterium | reverse complement strand
ACCAGGACGGTTCTCACGGCGTGCATGCGGCCAGCTTGCGCGCCGGCGGCACGCGACGACAAGCGCGATCTGACGTAGCGATCTGACGTCAGACGCGAACGTGACCCAGCGTCTGCACCTCGGCCTCGGGCGCCAGTTCCAGAAACGACAGCACCGCCACCGGGGGCTCCTGGTTTTCCACCAGGCGGCGCAGGTACGGTCGAATCTCCGGAACGGTCAGCAGCACCGGCGCCGGCGCCGGTGCCGTCGCCGTGGTCTGATCGGCGCCGCGGGCGCTGGCCAGAGCCCGGCCGATCGCCGCGCGAATGTCGCGGGACAGCTGCGGCTCCAGCGCCAGGTGATTGCCGGCGGGCGTGCGGTGGATGGCGTCGCGGATGGTGTCTTCGATCAGCGGATCCAGCAGCAGGGCGGCGATGCGCCCGTTCTGGTCGGCATGCTGGAAGGTGATGGTCCGGCGCAAGGCGCCGCGCACCTGTTCCGTCAGCGAGGCGGCGTCGCGCGCGCCGCCGGGGCTGGCGGCCAGCGCACCCAGGATCTCACGCAGGGCGCGCAGCGAGATCCCCTCCTGGGCCAGTCGGCGCAGCACATCGGCCAGGACCGCGGGCGCGACCAGCGCCGGCACCACCTCGCGCACCAGCGCCGGGTGAGACCGCTGCACGTCATCCAGCAGGGTCTGCGTCTCTTGAATGCCGATGAGCTCGTGCCCGTGCCGGCGCAGCAGGGCGGCCAGGTTCTGCGCCACCAGGCGCGCCGACGCGCCGGCGTCGCTGTCGGCGTCGCTGTCGCCATCGGCGACGGTGGCCGGCAACTGGATGCGCCCCAGCGGCGCCTCCTGCAAGCGCAGCACGAACGTCCGCTCCGCCTCGGGCCGCGCCCGCACGACGACCGCGGGCAACACGATGCCCGCCTCGTCGAACAAACGCCGCCGCAGGGCGGGGATCTCGCGCGCCAGGAACGGACCGTCGGGCGCGGCCAGCGTTCGGGCCAGCGCGGGCGCCGCATCCACGGCCAGCGGCGCCACCAGGGCGCCCGGAAGACCGGCGACGGCTGTCGTCGTCTCGTCGACAAGCGGCGACGACCGTCGCCACAGGCGCGCGGCGACCAGCCCGAAGACCACGGCCAGCGCCAGGAACGGCAGCGCCGGCAACCCCGGCACCAGCGCCAGCAGCGCCAGCAGCACGGCCGCCATGGCGATGGCCTTCGGGTTCGCCAGCAGCTCGCGGGCGATGTCGCGGCCCAGGTGCGACGGCCCCTCTTCGGAGGCCACGCGGGTGACCACGATCCCCGCCGCCGTCGAGATCAGCAACGCCGGAATCTGCGCGACCAGACCGGCGCCGATGGTCAGCAAGGTGTACGCGCGCGCCGCCGCGCCGACGTCCATGCCGCGCTGGAGGACGCCGATGGTCAGCCCGCCCACGATGTTGACGGCCAGGATGGCGACGCCGGCGATGGCGTCGCCCTTGACGAACTTCATGGCCCCGTCCATTGACCCGAAAAGCTGCGATTCGCGGCCCAGCGCAGCCCGGCGCCGCTGCGCCTCGGGGGCGTCGATGTGGCCGGCGCGTAGCTCGGCGTCGATGGCCAGCTGTTTGCCGGGCATGGCGTCCAGCGTGAACCGGGCGGCCACCTCGGCGATTCGTTCCGCGCCCTTGGTGATGACGATGAACTGGATCAGCGTCAGGATGAGAAAAATCACCGCGCCCACCACCAGGTTGCCACCGACGACGAAGTGCCCGAAGGCCGCGATGACCTGGCCGGCGTTGGCCTTGGTCAAGATGAGACGCGTGGCCGACACCTCCAGCGCCAGCCGGAACAGCGTGGTCAACAGCAACAGAGTAGGGAAGGTCCCGATCTTCAGCGCGTCGCTGACGTACAACGACGTCAGCAGCAGGGTCACCGCCACCGCGATGTTGGTGGCCAGCAGAACGTCAATGACCGCGGTCGGCAGCGGCAGGATCATCATCCCGACGATGCCGATGACCAGCACCGCCAGCGCGAGATCCCCGTAGCGCCCCGAAAGTGATCTCACCGGCCCGATTTAACACGGACCGGTGCTGTCAAACCAGCCAGCGGGGCAGGCGGCCGCGCAGGGTCTGGTCGATACCCAGCGCGCGTCCAGGCGGCGCCAGGATGAACGTGAACAGCGCCGCGCCCATCAGGATGGCGTTGCCGGGCGGGGACAGCCCCTGGCCGCCACCCAGCGCGAAGGAAAACACCATCACCGTGCCTAAAAACGCGAAGAGGCGGGTCAGCAACCCCAGCACCATCGACGCGCCCACGGTCAGCTCGCCGGCGGTGACCAGGGTCCCGAAGATCTTGGGGTGGGCGCGGGCGGTTTCGATCACGGGCAGGAAAAAATGATACGTCTTGCCGCTGTCGGTCCAGGCGTTCAGGGTTTTCAGCAGAGCGTCGCCGTGCAGCCAGCCGCCGGTGAACTTTGTGTAGCCCGACAGCACAAGCATGACGCCAACGAGCAGCCGCAGCGGCAAAAGCAGGGCGGCCGGAAAACGCTCGTTCATGGGTGCAACGATAGCGGCAGCGCCAGCCTGCGCAAGTTTTCGTGTTAACGTTTGGGCCGTGCCCTTCGAGACCAAACGACCCACCAACCCCGCCGCCGAAGAGATTCTGGGCCTTTATTTCCCGGTCCTGGACCACGGATTCGTGGCTCTGGTCGATTACATGGGCACGGACGAATGCATCGAACGGGCGGCGCGTGTCAGCTATGGGCACGGCACCCGCAAGAAGAGCCTGACCCGCGGCCTGGTCCGTTATCTGCGGCGGCACAAGCACACCACGCCCAGCGAGATGGTCGAGCTGAAATTCCATTGCTGCATGCCGATGTTCATCGCCCGGCAGTGGATTCGCCATCGCACGGCCTCGGTGAATGAATACTCGGGGCGGTACAGCCTGATGCCGATGCTGTTCTACACGCCGGGCGAGGCGCAGTTGCAGACGCAGAGCCGCACCAACAACCAGGGGCGCAGCGGCCTGGCCGTCGACGCTGACTTGCAGTCGGAAGCCGTGCGGCGCTGGAACAGCCTGCGCAGCGAAAGCCGGGCCGCCTATGAATGGATGACCGAGCACCAGATCGCCCGCGAGCTGGCGCGCATCGACCTGCCGCTGTCGACGTACACCCAGTGGTACTGGAAGATCGACCTGCACAACCTGTTGCATTTTCTCAGCCTGCGCGTCGACGCTCACGCCCAGTGGGAGATTCAGGAGTACGGGCGGGTGATGGCCGGGATGCTGAAACGCGTGGCGCCGCTGTCGTACGAGGCGTGGATCGACTATGACGTGTGCGGCGGCCAGCTGTCGCGCATGGAGCTGGACGTGATTCGAACGCTGGTGGCGGGCAGTGCCGAGGGAATCGGTCCGCGGGCGGGCGCGGCGCCGCTGGATCGCGCGGCGCTGCTGGAACGCGGCCTGGCCGGGCGCGAGATCGACGAGCTGCTCACCAAGTTGCAGGCGACGGCGCGCCCGGATTTCGAGCTGGACCTGGCGCAGGCCAAGAGCCCGGGCGAGTTCGAGGCGCGATTCGCGGCGGCCGTGCCCCAGAGCGACGCCAAACCGACGGAAGGGTGACCGCGGGCGATGCGGGCCGCCTCCTGCGTCGCCGCGTTTGGGTCGCTGCTGGCGTGCGCGGTCGTCACGGCGAACGCTCACGCACAGGTGCCGTCGCCGCCGCCTTCGCCGTCGTCCCCGGATCGGGACTGTCTGCAGGGCCTCAGCGCGGATCACGTCGCGTTCGTCGAGGCGCCGCCCACCAAGGGCGTGCGCACGCCCATTCGTTTGCGCGGCCCTCTCGGATCGATCTCGCTGCAGCTGCGCGGGCGCGACAAGGGCGCCGACACCTCAGGCGAAGGTCCGTTGCTGGACTGCGCGCTGGCCCGGGCCCTGCTGGACGTCGGGCCGGTCTTCGACGCCGCCGGGATCCGCACCCTGGTCTACTCGGGGACGTATCAGTATCGACAGAGGCGCGGCGGCAGCAAGCTGTCCGAGCACGCCCACGGCCTGGCCATCGACGTGCACGCGCTGGTGGCGCGCGATGGAACCGTGTACGACGTGCGCCGCGACTTTGAACGCGGCGTCGGCGCCTGGACGATTGTGGCTGAAGTCGACGTGTGCGTGGGCGGCCCGACGACCGCGCCGGGACGCCTTCTTCGCCAGCTGGCCTGCCGCCTGCGGGCGGGCAGCGTCCTGCGCGAGGTGATCACCGCGGACGACAACAGCGACCACGACGACCACTTCCACCTGGAAGCCTTCCCGGACGCCTACACGCGAGCGCGCGCTCTTCTGTCGCCACGCATTCCCGTCATCGACGACTAGTGCACCTCCCGCGAAATAGCGTCATGTTCGGCCGACGATCCGCGCCGGCCGCTTTGTTGCTC